>NZ_WHLY01000002.1:2745000-2767500 GCF_009296315.1 Salmonirosea aquatica | reverse complement strand
ATCCGTCATATACTTGACGTTGAATCGCAAAAAATCAATTATCTCACAAGCAGAATCAATTTCAGCCTGGTAGGCGTTTTTGGACTGTCCCAACATCGTAGCCGCATTGAGGCGAGCCCGGTATGGTCCGGCAATCAGATCAGCGGCTTTCAGAAAGATCGCTGCCCGTTGTTCCCAATCCAGGGCAGCCCATTTTTCCCGCGCCTGCAAAGCGGCTTCAATTGCCATTGTTACATGCGATGCATCTCCTTCGTGAAAATAACCCAGTATGTGCTGATGATCGTGGGGAGGCGCCACTTTTAATTTATTTCCGGAAAAAATCGTTTCGCCTCCGATATACTGAGGAATATCTATCTTTTGGGACCGTCCTGTTTCGAGCGCTTTTTTTAATTCAGCCCGTTCAGGACTGCCCGGTTCATAGCTCTTGACGGGTTCGTTGATGGGTTGAGGTACCTTAAAAACTCCTTTTGGCATGATGAAATGAATTAAAAATAAATAATTGAATTGAAAATGGGTTTCGTTATGAGCGACTTACCTTACTTTTTCAGGTGATCACTTACTAACTAACATCTTCCATTCACTAATAACTTCACATTCTGGCAAGTTAGCCACTTTTCCTAAATTTACTTTTAGCCTGGCTCCCACCTACTGGCTGTTTTCCGTAGATTTGCGACTTTATTTCAATCCCTTACGCTTTTCTCATGCAGTTTTACAGTACCAGGACGCGCAGTATCAAAGCTTCACTTGAGGAAGCCGTTTTTAAAAGTCTACCGGCAGACAATGGGCTTTATATGCCCGAATCGATACCGACTTTGTCAAGCAGTTTTCTGGATACAATTGAAAACCGCTCTTTTAATGATATAGCGGTGGAGGTAGGTCACACATTGCTTGCTGAGGACCTTTCGCGCAGAGATATGGAAGAAATCGTGGAGCGCTCTTTTTCCTTTGATGCGCCGGTGGTAGAAATCACACCTGATACCCACGTTTTGGAACTATTCCACGGGCCTTCCATGGCTTTCAAGGATTTTGGTGCCCGATTTATGGCGGCATTGATGTCTCACTATCTCGTGCGGTCCCAAAAGGAAATCAAAATTCTGGTAGCGACATCCGGCGATACCGGAGGTGCTGTAGCGCAGGGATTTTATAAGGTACCCGGTATATCGGTCACGATTCTGTATCCAAGTGGTAAGGTGAGCGACATTCAGGAAAAACAGCTTACCACACTGGGTCATAATATTACCGCTTTGGAAGTAGACGGTACCTTCGATGATTGTCAACGGCTGGTCAAAGAAGCTTTCCTGGATCAGGAATTGAACTCGACCTACAATTTGGCCTCTGCCAATTCGATCAACATTGCCCGTTTGATCCCCCAGTCTTTTTACTATTTCTCAGCTTATGCCCAGACCAAGCATCTAGGCAAACCCGTAGTATTTTCGGTTCCCAGTGGAAACTTCGGTAATTTAAGTGCCGGAATATTGGCTTATCGGATGGGTCTACCTGTGGAGCATTTCGTAGCGGCCACAAATCGGAACAATGTGGTACCTCGCTATTTGGAAAGCAGTGCTTATGCTCCGTTACCTTCCATCGAAACCATTTCCAACGCAATGGACGTGGGAAGTCCCAGCAACTTTGTACGCCTGACCCGGTTCTTCGAAGACGACTGGCAAGAAACTCGGAAATTGATTTCAGGCTACTATTTCGATGACGAACAGACCAAAGCCAGTATGCGGCAAGTTTTTGAGCAGACTCACTACGTCATGTGTCCGCATACGGCTGTTGCCTACGAAGGGTTACAAAAGTACCGGACTGAAAGTGGGCAGGATTTTACAGGCATCTTTCTGGCGACTGCTCATCCGGCCAAATTTCTGGATTTGGTGGAAGGTACTCTCGAAACTCCTATTTTTATTCCTGAAAGGCTCAAAAATTTACTTTCGCTTGATAAAAACGCAATTCCTTTAAAACCGCGTTTTCAGGACTTCAAGGCCTATTTATTGGGGTAGAAGCCGATTTTATTCGGCCTGAGAATTGCGTAGAATCAATATTTTCGTATACTGGTACATTCTATGAAAAAGAAAACCGGACTATTTTTTACAAAACAGTCCGGTTTTCCTCAAATGTTGACCTACCTTACTATCAATTAATAGGATCACCCCGAAGCGTTCGGAATCGCTTCCGGGATTCAGCGATAAAAATACTACCGGGATATTTTTCCAGCAGTTCCTGATACAATTTCATTGCTTCGTCTTTATCGTTCAATTTTTCCTGGTAGAGTTTCGCCATTGTAAATAGCGCGTCGTCACCCAAGATGTCGTAGTGAAATTTTTCCTTAATTATTTTCAGAGCCTCAAGAGCTTGCTGATTGCTGTCGAGCTTCATATAAGTTTTGGCCGTGAGCCAGAGAATCTCATCCGCGAGGCTATGATCCTGGTATTTTGCGTAGAGGTGTTTCAGAGAGTCGATTGCTTCTCCGGTCCTGTTTTGAAAAAGTAACAGTTCTACATTGGAGTATTCCCGCATGGCGGTTTCGGAAGAATCAAGTCCGGTGTTATCCATAATGAGCAGACTCAAGTCATTGGCATCATTGGCAATTTCACGGCTCGTGGCTTTTTTCAATATATCCAGTACTTCTTTGGAAAGGGCGAAATCAGCTTTATAATAATGTAGCTTGGCATTCCGGAGCTTGGCCTCATAGCCCAGTACATCGTCTTTCTGTGATTTTTCTACTTGTGAATACAACAGGGTAGCTTCCCAAGGCTCGCCTTGCAGGAGGTAAATATCACCCAAGTCGAGTTTGCATTTATCCACAAATTCCTTTTCCGTTTTGCCTGCCTCAATGGCTTTGGTCAGGATATCAATTGCCTTGTCTTTTTCATCCAGATAAAAAGCGTGGAGGATGGCCATATTGCGTAAGGCCTCGAGTGTGCGGGCGTTGGTACCTAGCTCAGCCAATAGCTTTTGATATTCACCAATTAGCTTCTGTACCTCCGCAGTATTGACTGGGTAGGTATTCTTCACCTGTTCTTCACGGGAGCTGATGGCCATGCGCCGGGCAAAAGGATAAAGCTGACCCTGTGGGTACTCTTTCACAATGTACTCAAACATGGCCGCGGCATTCTCGTGGTCCTTATTCTGTAATGCCAGATTGGCCAAATCAAAAATACGGGTACCACTGTACTTGAAACGCTTGTCGAGGGCCCGCTCCTGAATGAAAGCTTTATAAAAATCCTTACGCTGTACCTGGTACCATACTAGTAGCTCGTTATAAAAAGCTTCATTGGGGTTTTTCTGAATTTTCTCGTACAGCACTTTTTCCAAAAGCGCCTGCTCCTTTTCGGCTTTGATAAAATCCTGAAGCATGTTTTGAACGATCTCGGTATTGCGAAAAAGAATCCCATACGAAAGCAGCTCGGCGATCATACTTTCAGGATCGTTTAATTCGCGGTATACGCTCGCCATTTCCAGGCGGTAGAGGTTCTCATTCTTGGCTACCTCCCGAGCGCGCTGGAGCGTCCGCTGTGCCCACTCCGCCTTTTGCATCTCGCGAAACTCTTCGGCCAAATCTTTGTACAGATCAACCCGCGCACCAAATGCCTCAATTGCCTCTCCATATTTTTTTTCTGCTTCATCAGTTTTGCCCTGTGCCTCGATCAGCATTCCCCAGTTCAAAAAGTACCAAGGCGCATTTGCTCCCTCACTCTTGACCTGTTTCTTAAAAAACTTATCGGCCTCGTCCCAGTCTTTAGTTTTGATGAGACAGCTGGTATAATTTTTTAATGAACGCTTATCAAACGATTTCTTCAAAATCTTCTGATAGTAGCTGACTGCTTTTTCACAGTCTTCATTTTTAAAATACTCTTCCGCCATCTGTTCATCCGACTGTGCCCTTAGCGTGTAGGTCCCGAACAATAGCCCCAATAAGGTTATCCACTTTAAGTACCTCTTCATAAATAATAAAAAAGAATAATTTTTATCTATTACAATTAAATTAGGCCTGTGGATTTGTGTACAACTAATCTATCCACTCAAGTTCCACTTCAGCCGAGCGGCTCACTGTTTACAAGTTAGGCATTTATCCACGGAGTTGTGGACTTTGTAAACAACTAATTTACTCTCTATCAAGTATGTTTTTTTCTTTCCACAAACTTAAGTGAATTGTGGAGGGATAACTTTTCACATCTTATACACACTAGCTGAAGTGTATCAACAGCCTGTTAAGTACAGGATAGCGGGTAGGTTTTCAACTTCAGCTTTATCACCATCTTCTTTTCCACACTCATTGGCTTTTTTCCACAGTGTTTCCCACACTAAAACCCGGAGTTTCCACAGTAGCTTTTGGTTTTCCACATGCTTATGCACATTAAACGTGATTTTGACAAAAACTAATCTGCTGTTTTTGAAGGTATCGTGAAATTGTTGTCGTCAAACTCAAAGTTGCTTTTAACCTGAATAGGATCGGGAAAATAGTAGATGGGTTCGGGTTGACGCCCCTGATTGTAATTGCCCGTGTCCCAACGGCGGTTATTGTTGCGATCAATAATAACACGCAGCTGGTACTTGCCCGGTGGAACACGAGTGAAGGTGTAAGGAGAGGTATAGGCGGTACGTACTACCTTGAATTCTTCATTGATTAGCTCAATGAAAAAATGAGTGGTGGAATCACTGGTAATTTTTCCCCGGAGAATCCCGTAGTCTTCCTCTTTCAAAACCGTGTGCCGGTAGGAAACGGCCGGTAGGGTATCACCCTCAACGCTAATGACAGCCCCAGCAGGAACTATCCATTTGATACTATCCCGGGCCGTGGCGACACCCGAAACAGATATCTCATTGTGGTAGGTGTTCCACTGCCATTGCATAGTTGCCAACGGCTGTTTAGTCAAGCTATCGTTCTGAAGTTGGATTTGTTCAGGCAGTAGTTGTGCAATGGGTTTATTGAAAATAAATGTATAGGTAAAGTCGCGGGCCAGGGGCTGTCCCCGTTCGGGTACTGTTCGCAGGGTGAGGGGTTCAAGCTGTTTTTCTTTGCCCCGCTGGACTAGAAATGCAATTTTTTGCTCTTGTTCAAACTTCTGACCAAGTGAATCTACCCCAGTGATTGAAACCAGCGTGGTATCCGTAGTACCCGTCGTATTGAAAAATTTGAGCTGCGTGGCGTTTTCTGGAAAATAAGCCAGCGAATCACCTTTCAAGTATCGCACTCTTAGGCTATCCATGCCTTTGTTAAAGACAACAGTGTAGTTGTTTACTTTCGGAGTGGTACGTTGAATTCGAGGTGGCGTACCATCGGAATGATATAGTTTGAGATTATAGTTGGTGGTGTCGGTACCTACCTGAATGGCCGAATCAAGAAAAGCGATCCGTTCATCTTTCGTGTTGTAAAGTTGATTGCGATTCTTATCATCAGTGGCAATGAGCCGGTAGCGGGCTACCTGTATATTCTCAATGGCAAACCTGCCACTGCTGTCGGTTCTTGAAAAATAATAGGGTTTCTGTTTCTCAGGATTTATGGTATCATTCAATTTATAGAGTCCAACCAACGCATCGAAGATCGGCTTGTTGCTTCGCAGATCGGTAATACTACCATATACCCGGGCGGAGTCGATGGTCGGGCCAGTACTAAAAACCAGTTTTAGATTTTGAGCAGGGTTACGCTCGGCAAAGTCTTTGATGCCATCCCCAAAATTGAAAGTGTAAGTAGTGCTATCCGCAAACTTTTCCTTAAAGGCTAAGACAATGGAGGTACCCTTCTGCTTGAAGTTGTAAGGGTTCTCTATTTCCGGAGTGATAATGAGTTTCTGCTGGATATTATCAACGATGACGTACTCATCGAAGAGTAATTCTATTTCCTTTCCCTGAAAGTTACGGGACTTATTTGGAGGATTCGATTCTAATAAAGTGGGGGCGATAATGTCTTTTTTTCCTCCCGTAGGGGCTACCTGCTGAGCGCAACGCACCAGGATGAACAAAAGGAAAAAACAAGCTAGGTACTTCTTCATCGGAAATGATGTTTTGGAAATAAACTTGAAGATAGGTAAGAACCGAACAATTGTTCAATTAAAAACCCCCAATACCGGCGTGTGGCATTGGGGGTTTTGTATGTGGGTTGCCCATCAGGCTTTGGCGAGCACGTAAATCAGGCTGGAGGTGTTAGGATGGCCATGGCCTACCCGTCGGCCTTTCCAATTGGATACTGATCCCTCCCACAGGCTTTGAGGTACATTGGTCTTCCCCTGTTGGTAACGATTACTCAATAGAGCTACGTAGTAAGAATCAAACCACATAGGCACGATCCTCTCTACCGTGAATTGGTGTGCTTCGGCCAGTTGTGTCATTGATTTTTTTGTGAAATGGTACAAATGGCGAGGTACATCATACGCAGCCCAAAACTCTTTAAATCTTCTGGCATCTTCTGATTCTGCATTAGGTACCGCAATGATTAACCTTCCCTTCGGGGAGAGATGTGCGTGCAACCATTCAAATGTTTCGTTGAGTAGGTGCACATGTTCAAGTACATGCCACATCGTGATGGCATCGTAGGTGGTTGTATCAAAATATGGATCCTGAATACTTTCGAAAATGACCTCTCCTACCCTACCCTGACTGATGGCACGTGCCTGTGCATCGGGTTCTGTACCGGCCACTTGCCAACCGGCTGCTTTGGCCTGCGATAGAAAAAAACCGGTTCCACTACCAATGTCCAAAAGTGAGCCCGTAAATCCAATGGATTTTTTCAGAAGCTTGATTTTCTGTTGAGTTGTAAACTCCCTTACCCGATTGTACAGCCTACTCATTACATCCTTCCCTTCATCATGGTGTGAGATATAATCCGTAGACTCATAATAACTTCCGATTAACTGCTCCGTAGGCCGGGGATTTGTAAACAAAAACCCACAGCTTTCACACCGTACTATCTGAAATACCTGCTCGGTTACCGTGTTGTCTTTGGCTTTCAAAAACGGTTTGTATGTACTTCCCTGGCAAACCGGGCATTCATTCAAAGTTTCCAATGCGACCTTCATCTTCCTAAATGAATCATGAGTACTGAAATATCTGAGGGGCTGACACCACTGATCCGGGAAGCCTGACCAATCGTCTGAGGCTTTGCTTTTTTTAATTTCTCCCTCCCTTCGAAAGATAGGGCAGGTACCTTATCATAATTAAAGCCAGAAATGATGGCAAGATCTTCCATTCGGGTCATCTTTTCAACCATCAATCGTTCCTTTTCAATGTAGCTATCATACTTCACATGGACCTCCGCCTGTTCGATGGCGTCTTCTTGCAGAGGGTCCATCCAGTTGACTAATGCCGGACTCATTTCTCTGATTTCACGCATACTCAATTGTGGTCTTTTAAGTAGCTGCCATAGTGAAGTTCTGTCTCGAATTAGGGAAGTATGATAAGCCTCCAACTGTGTATTTACATCTTCAGGGTTGACTTTAATTTTCATCAATTCTTGCACTAACTCATCGGTCTGTGAAATTTTTCGTTTCACATTCTCTAGGCGTTCATCATCTGCTAATCCTATCGCGTGACTTTTTTCGGTGAGTCGGATATCGGCATTATCCTGCCGAAGAAGCGTACGGTACTCCGCTCTTGAAGTAAACATTCGATAGGGTTCTTCTGTACCCTTATTGATCAGGTCGTCTATGAGTACACCGATGTAAGCTTCGGACCTTTTTAAAACGAAAGCATTCTCTTCCTTTACTTTACGGTGTGCATTTATTCCGGCCATTAGCCCCTGACAAGCGGCTTCCTCGTAGCCCGTGGTACCATTAATCTGACCGGCAAAATATAGGTTTTCTATCAGGTGGGTTTCCAGTGTTAGCTTTAACTGTGTAGGAGGAAAATAGTCATACTCTATCGCGTAACCCGGCCTGAACATCCGTACGTTTTCAAAGCCAGGGATTTCTTTCAACGCCCTATACTGTATGTCCTCAGGTAGCGATGTTGAAAATCCATTCACATACACCTCAACCGTATTCCAGCCTTCAGGTTCCACAAAAATCTGATGACGATCCTTATCCGCAAACCGATTGATTTTATCTTCTACCGAAGGACAGTATCGTGGACCCAGTCCTTTAATACGTCCCGAAAACATGGGCGATTTATCAAAACCTGTTTTAAGTACCTCATGTACTTTTTCGTTTGTGTACGTTATCCAACAGCTCCTTTGCTTTTCAAGTCGGGGTGTATTTTTATATGAAAATTTACCTGCTTCTTCATCCCCTGGCTGCTCTTCCATACGGGTATAGTCCAAGGAGCGGCCATCTACTCTAGGGGGGGTACCTGTTTTCATACGACCCGACTCAAAGCCTAAGGTGATGAGTTGTTCGGTGATACCCGTTGCGGCCCGTTCGCCACTTCTGCCTCCTCCAAAGTTTTTCTCTCCAATATGAATCAACCCATTTAGGAAGGTACCATTTGTAAGCACTATGGCTTTGGCAATTATCTCTATACCCAAGCTCGTTTTCACTCCACCTACTCGACCCTCCTTTACAATTACTCCGGTTACGGTATCTTGCCAGAAGTCTACGTTTGGAGTTGATTCCAGTATTTGCCGCCATTCCTGTGCAAAAAGCATCCGATCACTTTGGCACCTTGGGCTCCACATTGCTGGGCCCTTCGAACGATTCAGCATCCTGAATTGGATCATAGTCCGATCACTTACAATGCCGGACTGTCCTCCTAAGGCATCGATTTCACGAACGATCTGACCTTTGGCTACTCCACCCATCGCCGGATTGCACGACATTTGAGCAATCGTCTGCATGTTCATTGTAATCAAAAGTACTTTCGATCCCATATTAGCCGCCGCCGCCGCTGCTTCGCAGCCTGCGTGACCTCCTCCTACCACGATTACATCATACTCTGGAAACATCCTATTTAAGATTAAATTAAAAAAAGTCTCAACAAAACGTCAAGACTTTATGGTTTTGTAAAAAAGAACAAAATGTTCCACGTGGAATTTTATTGGTACTTATAGTTTTTAAGATAAAAGTCTTCCTTATTACGCATTCTGATCTTTGAAGGTTCATCGCCATCGCCGTAGCCTACGAGGTGAAGAACGCCGTGTACAATAACACGACGTAGCTCTTCGTCAAATTTTACTTCGGCAGCCTCGGCATTTTCAATGACTCGATCGGTGCTAATGTAAATTTCGCCTTCAACTTCTTTTTCATCATCACTTGTATCGAAAGTAATAATGTCGGTGTAGTAATCGTGTTGAAGGTGTTCACGATTCATATTAAGAAGGTAATCGTCAGAACAGAAAATGTAATTCAACTGATTAAGGGAAAAGCCTTCAGATTCAATTACAAACTTCAACCATCGCTTCGCTTTGGTTGGATTAGGAAGGTCATACTCGACGTCCTCCGCAAAAAATTGGATCATTGTTTTCAAAATGCAGATTGTTTTAGTGTGTAATAGTATTAAACTTAAACTTAAACAAAGCAACTACCAAAGAAAATATATAGTTACTAAACTTTACGAAATGTAACACAAAAATACTTTATTTCTCATATTAACAACACAATTTGAGCAAGAGGGGATGTACCAAAGAGTTATTGGATTTACTGAGTCTATTTTTCAGATTGATATTTTCTAAAATAAGAGTCAACCTCCCGTTTATAGAAAGGGGAAAATTCAGGAGGAATCGAGCGAAGCAACTCAGTTTGACGTTCTTTCTCTCTAATGTATTGTTCAAAAGCAGGTGGTGGCCGGCGAATTATCTGATTTGCTGTTTCACCTTTGCGTTTGTCATCTTCATCCTGTTCACGCATTGCCTTTTCGGATTCCAAAAGACGGGTGGTAATTTCCTTATTCCGATTTTTCAAATCCTGATTGACCCGTTTGTTTACCAGATCAGTTTCAGATTCATCCATTTTTTCCATGAGTTCTTTTAACTCATTCCCGTACTTCTGTCCCATTTCAGTGCCTTTTTGCGAATCCATAAGCTCTTGGATCATCTTGCGAATCATAGCCTGTTGAGCGGCCATGCGGGCAAGTTGCTCAGAATTTCCTTGCTGTCCCTGCCCACTTTTCCCCTCCCCCATTTTCTGGAGCTGATCACTTAACTCCCGTTGCATTTCGCCTGCCGATTTGCCCTTCTCTTTACCCTTCTGCTGTCCCTGCCCTTTTCCCTTCCCAGGCATGGCCATGGCCATAGCCATTTGTTGCTGCATTTGTCTGAACACATCACTCAACATAAGTGCCAAATTGTTCATGGAAGTCATAGCAAATTGCTGCTTGGAAGTAGCAACATTGATCCGTCGATCCTTAATGCTGCCTACACTTTCATCCATATAGGATTTCATGTCATTAAGCTCACGGGTAATGAACGATTGGATTTGAATCACGCGATTGGCCAGTGCGTAGAGGCTATCCTCAATCACTTTGGCATCATCCTGCAATTTCAGCTGTTCCTGCCCGAGTGTAACAAAGCGTGGGTCTTGCAAATTGACTCCCTTAAAATCCTTCATAAGCTTTTCCTGATCGAAGGAGAGTGTAATCAGATTCTCCAGAATATCCCGTAGAGCATCCATGTCTTCCTGCATTTGAGCCATCTGAGAGTCCATCATTGCCTGAGACATGGACTCAGACATCTTACGCATGGATTTTGCAGCTTTCTGTTGGGATTGAGCAGCGTCCGAATTCTGTTGTTTATCAAGTTGCTGTTTACTTTGCTCCATTTGCTGCTCAGCATTCTTTTCTTCCGCTTCCTGGGTATCAGGTTTATCGTCGATCTCCTCTCCCATTTTCTCAATCTCATCGAGATCTTCCTTAAGCTCGTTAAATTCTTCCTGGATTTTCTCTTGTTCTTTTTTCAAATCCTCATTTTTTCCACTCTTATCATCGCCCTCTTTCTTAACTTTATCGTCTGCACTTTTTTTATCATCCGCATTTTTCTTATCCTCTGCTCCTTTCTTATCGGCGTCTTTTTTCTTGCTATCGGAATCCATTTTCTCATTAGCCTGCTTCTTTTCGTCGGAGTTTTTCTGGGTTTCCTCGGCAAGTTTTTCTTCCTTTTCAGCTAATTCCTCCAGCTTCTCAACCGCTTTTTCCATCTTTTGCTCCATCTGCATTTTCTTAAACAGATTCAGCGTACGCTCCAGCTCCTTTTCCAGGTTGTTCTCTTTGTTCCGGAGTTTTTCAAGCATCTTGGTCATACGCTCGCTCTGTTTCTGCTCCAGTAATTTTTGCAGTTCCTTATACAGTTTGCTAGTCTCATCGTCCATTAGATCATCCATCAACTTCTGGAGCTGATTGAGTTTTTCTTGGGTTTCGGGACTTTGCTGGCTAAACTGCTTCGATTTCTCATTGGTAGCCTTATTCTGATCCTGGATCGAACGGACTTCCTGCATCAGATCTTCACGTTTCTTGATAATGTCCTCAACCTGCTTACGTTCCTGAAAGTCGAGTTCTTTATTCGTCTTGAGGCGTTTTTCCAGATTTTCGAGGTCTCGCTCCAGGCTTTTTGCTTTCTTCAAAGCCTTTTCCATTTGCTCTTCGGTCTGCTGGGCCGACTTATCTACTTCTTCCTGTAATTTATCTTTTTCAGGAACAGCGAAATTAATTGTGCGAGAACGCGCGCTTTTGGGACCGTTCACGCCGTCATTATCCCAAACCTGAGCATAGTATTCAATTTTATCACCCGGTGCCAGTTGCAGGCTATCAACGTACCATTGAAAATAAAAGCTCTGAGTATTGACCGTTTTGTTGAAAGGGATAGCAATACTTTTAAGATCAGGTTTTTTATCTTCAGGCTGATTTTCGCGACGAACAGAATAGAAGAGTTTAAGCTGGGAAAATCCATAGTCGTCACTAATGGATCCACCTACTACCAGGAAGTTGTAAAGGGTTGTGTCCTGGAAATTCTCCAGCGAGAGCACTGGAATCTTATCGGGTATTACATTGAGATAATAGCCAATTTTTTCCGCGTTAGGCGTCTCATTGTTCTGGAGCATTACATGGTACTGCGACGATTTGCGGACAGACCTCCGGTACTGAAAACGCTTATCATCCCGATTTTCGGCTTTATACAGCAGGGAATCATTGTCGAACTTCAAGCCAAGGGCTTTCGTAGAAGAAGTGTTGAAATTCCATTCTACCACCGTGCCTTCCGGTACGGTGAGGTTTCCTACATTGGATAAGGCTTCAGCAGGCTTATTTAGGTAAGAAGGATAACGCAGGTTTACATCGAAGGACAATAAGCTAGGGCGCTCGACGATTTTAAGAGTATAATCGTCGGAAACGAAGCCCGCGGCGTCAAACGAAAAATGCACATCGCGCTGAACATTTTTGAAGGTATAGGTGAAAGTGCGTGCTGCTTCCTGATCCAATTTAAAGCGCGTACCATTTTGCACCAGGTACACCGCTTGGGGTAAAGCCTCACCTTCAAGGGTCAGATTAAGCACGAAATCTTCATTACGAAATGCCTTCAGCTCTTTATTATTCAGTTGAAAAGTGAAAGGGGCATAGGTATAATTTTTCTGGAAATGAATGATCCGGTCGGAACTTGACGTAAAAAAAGTAGGATTGAATAACAGAATAACCGCAATCGCCGCCAAAGGATATATGGCATATTTGATGTATTGCTTGTTTTCCTGGAAGCGTATGGCATCCGCAAAACGCACCACTAAAAGTTGACTTGATTTCTGCCGGATACTGGCTTCGATCAGGTCGGTCTGCCGACCGGAAAGTGATTGAAGCTGTAAAGTATTGAGTAGCTTATCGCCAATTTCAGGAAAGTATTGTCCAATCTGCAGAGCCGCAGTTTCATTGGTCAACGGCCTCCGCAGACCGTACAAATTGATGAGAGGCTGAACAATCCATTGGTATAAAGAGAATAGCAACACAGCCAGAAAGCCAAAAAACAGCATTCCCCTGACGCCCGAACTAAATCGCCCGAAGTATTCCAATGCGTTGAAGACAAGAAAAACACTAAGTAAAAGAGCAGCCGAAAAGATGAGGCCTTTCAGCAAACGATTCTGATAGTATTTCTGGCGGTATTCCTGAATGCGTAACAACAGGGTATTCACAGAGGTAGTAGAAGCTGCCATTCTCTAGGTACGTTAATGTCGATGATCAAATCCGTTACGCGGCAAAGTCACTCAGGGTCAAAAAGTCACTTATTTTTTTGGCTTGTAAATGAAAAAAATGAGCGAAGAAAAGGAATGCTGTACATTCCAGACCTTCGAACTCATCCAATAAAAATGCTTAATGCTTTTTAAACGTCTACTGAGGCGGGTTTATTGGCTTTGATTGAGCCGATAAAATCCTTTA
The DNA here is from genome assembly GCF_009296315.1 of Salmonirosea aquatica. Lineage (NCBI taxonomy): Bacteria > Pseudomonadati > Bacteroidota > Cytophagia > Cytophagales > Spirosomataceae > Salmonirosea > Salmonirosea aquatica. Next base: position 2,754,222 of record NZ_WHLY01000002.1, on the reverse strand, counting down.
TTTCATGTTCAAAGGCCTTACTGTTCTGTAATATACGAATAAAAGCACTACCGATAATAGCACCATGGGCATAATGGCAAGCTTTATCAAATGTAGCCTGATCCTTGATTCCAAAACCGATCAACCGAGGGTTTCGAAGATTCATGGCATTGATGCGATCGAAGTAGGCTTCCATATTGTCATTGACACCTGCCTTTGATCCTGTCACACTTGCCGAGGATACCGTATAAATAAAACCTTCGCTTACGGCATCGATCTGACGGATTCTTGCTTCGGAAGTTTGGGGGGTTACCAGAAAAATATTGAGCAAACCGTATTTTTCAAAAATCGCTTTGTACTCACGGAGATAAACATCCATAGGCATATCGGGCAAAATCAACCCATCTACCCCCACCTCGGCGCAGCGTTCGCAAAACCGCTCTAAACCGAACTGAATCACTGGATTCAGGTACCCCATCAAAAGCACAGGTACCGTGATACCCTCAGCGCGCATTCCACTTAGTTGCTCAAACAAGAGCCGGACCGTCATGCCATTTTCAAGTGCCTGCTGATTGCTTTGCTGGATCGTTTCGCCATCGGCCACAGGATCGGAATAGGGCATACCGATTTCTACCAGATCTCCCCCCGCTTCTTGCAGAGCAGAAAGTATCCGCCGCGTATCGTTCAGTTGAGGGTACCCTGCCGTAAAATACACATTGAGATTGGCAGCAGGCTGTCTTTCAAAAAGGTCAGTAATTCGGTTCATTCCTGAGTCCAATAGTCAATAACCAGTACTTTGTCCAAATGCGGGCCTAGGATCGCACCAAATGCCTTGTGATCAGGATGAGGTAGATAGGCAGCGCGATCTTCCTCACTATCGAATGTCACAAAAAAGCAGTGCGTGAAACCCTGGTTCAAGTTTTCGGGGCTATTGTTGGTACCCCATTCCAGCGATTTAATTTCCTTGATCTTGGAGGGAAGCGCCAGGAAAGCTTCCTCTACTTCTTTAACTTGGGCAGGCGTGGAAGAATCTTTAAATTTAAACAGAACGACATGACGCAGCATTTTCTTCGATTCGGTTGGTTCGTTCATTGATTCAGTAGTTTCTTTTTCGGATTCAGTACTATCGTTTTTTGAGTCGGCAGTCTGGCAGGAGCTGAAGGCCACTACGCCAAGCAAAAGAATTCCGGAAGTTAATGAGAGGAAGGTTTTTTTCATTGGAATAAATTAGAGGTTTAGAGAGAAATGTTGGAGTACTAATCGGTAGAATCAACCCGAGCAATTGATACATTCTTCGCCTTGATCAAACTTCTGGCGATCAAACTGACCGAGTTTTTCTTTGATTTCTAAAATCTCATCCTCAAGATCGCAGCGTTCAAACAACGAAATGTCAGGTGAATCTTTTTTGGTTTCCAGTGTCTGCAGTTTCAAACGCAGGTCGAAAACTTCGGGCAATGCGAGTGTAGCCATGTTTTTTGGATATGAATTGTGAGAAACTAAATTGAGATCAACAGAAAGACTGTAATTCAACAGCGGTTTGTTACAGGTACTTCATGTAGGTACTTAGGTCTTTGTCGCCGCGTCCTGAGAGGTTTACCACGACCACATCGTTTTTACCAGCGCCAATGCGGTCAAGGACCGCCAGCGCATGGGCACTTTCCAATGCGGGAATGATTCCTTCAATACGGGCCAGTTCTAAGGAAGCCTGAATAGCTTCATCGTCGGTAGCTGACAGGAATTTGGCTCGACCTGTCTGGAAAAGGTGTGCATGGACGGGACCAATACCTGGATAATCCAGCCCGGCCGATAGTGAATAGGGCTCTACTACCTGTCCATCCTCAGTTTGCATCAGAATGGTACGGCTGCCGTGAAGTACCCCCGGTTTGCCCAAGGCAGTAGTGGCAGCCGAATGTCCCGAGTCTATACCCTGTCCGGCAGCTTCTACAGCAATCAGTTGTACCGATGGTTCGTCCAGATAATGATAAAATGCTCCGGCAGCATTGCTACCTCCTCCCACGCACGCTACTACATAATCAGGATTTGGGGTACCTACCTGTTCTTGGAGCTGTGTTCTCATCTCAGCCGAAATCACTGACTGAAAACGGGCTACCATATCGGGATAAGGGTGTGGTCCTACTACCGACCCGATGATGTAATGCGTATCGGTCGGATTATTGATCCAGTGCCGCATGGCCTCATTCGTAGCGTCTTTGAGCGTCTGAGAACCGCAGGTTGCCGCCCGGACTTCGGCACCGAGCATTTTCATACGGGCTACATTGGGGGCCTGCCGTTCGATATCAAGCGAACCCATGTACACGATACACTCAATACCCATCAACGCACATACGGTGGCCGTGGCCACGCCATGCTGGCCGGCTCCGGTTTCAGCCACGATACGCTTTTTGCCCAGTCGCTGGGCTAACAGAATTTGCCCGATCGTATTATTGACTTTATGGGCGCCGGTATGGCAGAGGTCTTCCCGCTTGAGATAGATTGTGGTACCATATTTTTCGGATAGCCGCTTGGCCAGATACAGGGGAGTCGGCCTACCTACATAGTTCCGTAGCAAGTCGTTGAACTCGGCCTGGAACTTAGGCTCGGCCATGATGTCGAGATAGCGCGTGCGGAGCTCTTCTACGTTGGGGTGCAACATCTCAGGTACAAAGGCACCGCCAAACATTCCGTAATAGCCGTTCGCATCAACTTGGTAGGCTATTTTTTCGTCCAATATTTCCATGTCAAACTTCCAGTTCTTCCTCCTCTTTAATTCTGATTTTATCAAGCACTTTGCGTATCTGCTCTATATCCTTCACTCCAGGTTCTATCTCAAAGCAGCTATTGATGTCGATGCCATAAATCCGAATCGACCGCGAGAGTTCAATGACCTTGTCAATATTGTCGACGCTGATGCCGCCACTCAGCAGAAACGGTTTTTCCTGGTCGTACTTACGCAGGATGTTCCAGTCGAAGGGTACTCCATTTCCACCCGGCAGGGTACCTTTGGTATCAAACAAAAACAAGTCACAAAAAGGTTTGTAATTATTGAGCATAGCAAAATTAAAATCATTGTCGACAGAGAACGCTTTGATAATGTTGAGCCCCTTTTGGCGGAGAATCCGGCAGAAATCCGGCATCTCGTTACCATGAAGCTGTACGTACTGCAAGTCGTACTGCCTGGCCATGCTCATGATGTAATCGGGGCTGGCATTAACAAAGACACCTACCTTCTTAATGGAAGAAGGTACCTGTCGGATAATTTCTTCATTCAGGCCCTCTCCTACGTAGCGGGGTGATTTATCATAGAAAATGAAACCAATAAAATCCGGTTTTAGAGGAATCAGTGATTGGATATTAATGCGTTCGCGCATTCCGCATACTTTCAATTTCATACGAATGAGGATTTATGGTTGGTACTAAGGGAAAGGGTGTTCTGTAAGTGTTCTAACGCCACTGCGGGGTCCGATGTTTTCATAAAAGTTTCTCCAATAAGAAAACCTTGATAGCCATGCTGGAAGAGATTGAGGATAGTTTCAGTGTCTTTTAAGCCGCTTTCCGAAATCTTCACAAACGTATCTGGAATGGTCTCGGCTAGTTCAAGGGAAGTTTCGGTGAAGGTAGAGAAAGTCTTAAGGTTTCGATTGTTGACACCGACCATATCCACGTCCTCACACAGGCACTCACGTAGTTCTTCAGCATTGTGCACTTCCAATAGAACTTCAAGCTTCAGCTCGTGTGCCTTTCGGGCCAGAGTTTGCACCTCCTGTGGTGAAAGACAGGCCGCAATCAGTAAAATCACATCAGCTCCCAGCGACTTGGCTTCAAAGAGTTGATACTCATCGACCATAAAGTCTTTTCGTAGCATGGGAGTATGCGGGTTAGCCGCGCGGGCTTTGCTAAAATCGTCAAAGGTACCCCCAAAAAACTCTGTGTCTGTAAGTACCGACAAGCCTTTGGCACCACCCGCCGTAAAACCCGCCGTAACTACTTCTGGCCGGGCATGCGCATTGATAATGCCTTTTGAAGGAGATTGACGCTTGAATTCGGCAATGATACCGGGTGCTGGGGTCTGACGTAAGGCATGTGCCAAAGAAAGAGTGGGCCGAGAGAACAGGGTGTCTTTCTCAAAGTCCCGCTGATGCTTAGCTACTTTGGAAGCAGCTACCTCGCTACGTTTATGGGCAACTATTTTTTCTAGAATATTCATTCTGTTTTTTTCAAATCCAATTGGTCAAGGCTCGTAATCATAGGGCAACCAGTTTTTGAAAAGCTGCCAACGCTTTTTTGCTTTCAATCGACTCACTAGCTTTGGCAACTGCCTCCATAAGATTCAGCCTAGGATTAGCCGCGTATAGTGCCAGTGCCGCGTTGGCTACCACGGCCTGTTTTTGAACCGATGTGGCTACATCGTTCAATACATTCATGAAAATTTGAGCGGATTCTGCGACAGTAGTGCCGCCGGAAAGAGTTTCGGGCCGAACGGTATCGAGCCCTAAGTGAGAGGGAGTCAGAACTTGCTCGGCGTGAGCTGTAATAATTTTGAAAGGGCCGGTCAGCGACACTTCATCGTAACCGTCCAGGGCATGAACCACCATGAATTGCTTGTCGGTTTGCTGGTAAAGATACGCATAAAGTCTTGCTAATTCAAGGCTGAATACCCCAGCAAGCTGCTTCTTGGGGAAAGCGGGATTGGTCATAGGACCCAGCATATTGAAAAAAGTCTTGACGCCCAACTCCCGACGTACCGGAGCTACATTCTTCATAGCGGGATGGAATAAAGGGGCATGCAGAAAACATACACCCGCCTGTTCGATGGCCCGTTCGAGGTAACTGGGGTCATTGCTGAATTTTACACCCAGATATTCCAGTACCGTAGAGGAACCACAGGTTGACGAAACCCCGTGATTGCCATGTTTGGCCACGCGCTGTCCCGCCCCGGCTACCACAAAACACGAAAGTGTAGAGATATTGAAGGTATCTTTGCCATCTCCTCCGGTACCACAAACATCCATAGGATCGTAGGCTGACAAATCGACGGCCAAACATAGTTCCAGCATGGCATCCCGAAAGCCTTCCAACTCGGCCACTGTGATGCTTCGCATAGCATAAATAGTGAGAAAGGCGGCGATTTGCGACGTATTGTAATCGCCTTTGGCAATGCCCATCAGCACTTCCTTGGATTGTTCTTTGGTAAGGGCCTTATATTCAAATAGATGATTGAGAATCTTTTTCATGAAAACAGATAATGTAGAATGAATAAACCGACCGAATCGATGAAGGTACCTAGGTACTCAACCAATTCTGCAACATCTCCTTACCATACTCAGTCAGTACGGATTCCGGATGAAATTGCAGACCGCGCACATCATATTGCTTATGCGCCAGCCCCATCACCCTACCCTGCTCGTCTACTGCGGTGATGGCCATCGAGTCGTGAACTGTTTCGGGAATCACGGTCCAGGAATGGTAACGACCTACCTTGAATGCCTCAGGAAGCCCTTTGAAGAGACGTTCGCTAGGGTCGGTTACGATATTCTGATCGCTGATTCCGTGTAGTACATCGGACATGTTTTCCAGTTGCCCGCCAAAAACCTCGCCAATCCCCTGATGGCCCAGGCATATGCCCAGAATACTCTTGGAAGGCGCATACTCGCGTACAACATCCTGCATAATGCCCGCTTCGGAGGGAATACCGGGTCCTGGTGAAAGCAAAATTTTATCATACTCCGCTACCGCTTCCAGCGAGATTTTATCGTTTCTGAATACATCTACCTGTTTGTGCAATTCGCGGAGAATATAGACCAGGTTATAGGTGAAGGAATCGTAATTGTCAAGAACCAGAATTTTCATACAAAGCAATAATGAAGAAAGTACTAATAATGAAGAAAGTACTAAGGAGTGGTTTATACAGCAATTGAATAGTCCAGGGATAATTCGTCGCCTGGCTTGCCCCGGATCCCCCAATAGTGCGGAGGCGTTTCGGAAAGGGTGATTTCCAGATCATTGGGAGAAATAGACAACTCTTTTTCAAAACGTTCAAACAGCAACCGATACAGATTCTTCTTAGCGGAAATGGAACGTCCTTCAAAAAGAGAGATTTCGATGATGGTATAGCGATCGGTTCTACCTTCGGGGTAATAGAAATCCGCGGGGTCTAATTCAAAGAAGCGATGTGCCCGCTTATTTTCTGGATACTGAAAAGCTTCCACAACACAGGAATGAAGCACATCAGAAAGCTGCCTTTTGATAGGTGCCAGATGAGATCTTAATCCGTATATTTTGATTTGCGACATCGTACTTGGAAGATATTAAATTGTTTCAGCCATGGCAATGGCATTTCGGAGTGCCGCTAGTTTACTGTTGATCTCATTCAGTTCGCTTTCTACATTGGATTTAGCGACCACACCCATCCCAGCGCGATAAAACAACGTATTATCCTTACTCAGGAAGGTACGTATGGCAATGGCATGGTTAAAATCTCCGTTGAAATCCATAAAACCAATGGCACCTCCATAAATGCTTCGATTACTGGTTTCCAGGCCATCTATAATTGTCATGGCATTATGCTTGGGTGCGCCAGAGAGGGTACCTGCCGGAAAAGTGTCGGCTACCAATTGCAGCGGATTGGTCCCTTCCTTCATGGTACCTACCACTTTGGATACCAAATGGATTACATGCGAGAAGAACTGCACCTCTTTATAAGTTTCTACTTTCACGGCATCACAACTTCGGCTCAGATCATTGCGGGCCAAGTCGACCAGCATCACGTGTTCGGCCGTTTCCTTCGGATCATTGAGCAGTTGTTGGGCTGCTTCGGCATCAGCACTATCGTCGCCGGTGCGCTTGAAGGTACCCGCAATGGGATGAATCTCGGCCTGTCCACCTTTTATGAAAATCTGCTTCTCCGGTGAAGAACCAAAAATCTTGTAGTTACCATAATCGAAGTAAAAAAGGTAGGGGGAGGGATTGATGGAGCGCAGCGCCCGGTACACATTGAATTCATCACCCTGGAAGTTGCGGCTGAATCGCCGGGAAGGGACGATCTGAAAAACATCGCCCCGGTGGCAGTGGTCGATGCAAGTCTGAATCACTCCTCGCATTTCGTCATCTGTTACATTCGATGTCTCGGGAGTCGTAGCGGCAAATGTATGAGTAGGGAAGTTCCGATTTTTGATGATGATTTCAATCTGTTCCAACCCCTCTCCTGCGCTGCCATTCTCGTAGCTATGCTCAAAGATGTAAAGTTCATCCTTGAAATGATTGATGGCAATTACGTACCGATATACCTGATACATGATTTGGTCAATGGCAGTTTCCGGCGAAGGAGGCTGAATGCTAATATCTTCAAAATACGCCACCGAATCGTAGGTTATATGCCCAAACAAGCCATTCGTAATGAACGGGAACGAGGGTGAATCTTGATCCGTTGTAAAGCGCTGCGCAAAACGCTGTAAAACCAAAATGGCTTCCTTAGGATAGGAAAGCGTAAGGGATTCTTTCTCGCCATCTGGAAACTGTTGCTCTACCTGACCTTTATTCAGAACAAAGGAAGCCACGGAGTCACAGCAGATGTAGGAAAATGAATCCTCATTGCCATGATAATCAGAACTTTCCAGCAATAGCGTATTTACGAAGCGATCACGAAGCTTGAGATAAATGGAAACAGGCGTCAGGGTATCTGCCAATAGTTTTTTGTATCGGGTTTTGATAGCGTAGGGAGAGGTCATAGGAAAAATAACTATTTGGATAATACTACATTTCTAATGCTTATTTCAAATGCGATAAAAAAAAGCGGCTCGCCGTTCCGATGAACAGCGAGCCGCTTTTTACGTTTTATATCTTGATTACGCATAAAGGCTTTCCCATTCATCTCGGAGAGAAGAACGCCACCACCATGCAGTATTCAAGAAATGATTCATATTAAATTCAATTTGGGAAAAGCAACTTCTTCTTTCTTGGTGAAGTCGTAACATTGCAAATATAGGAGAAGGGAAATCAGACTACCAAATTATATTTTCAATTTCAATAAAAAAGTACGCTATAACGCAACAGCCCCCCTAGCTTGTGGCAGGGGGGCTGTCGTTGGTGGTATTGTGGCGGCTACCTACTTTACCGGTTTCGAGGCCAGTATCATCGGCGGTGCGGGGCTTAACTTCTCTGTTCGGGATGGGAAGAGGTGACCACCCGCCCCATAGCCGCCAGCAAGGCTTTTATGGGAGGTAATGCTTGTATGTACTTATGTACTTGCGGTCAATGAGCATGTGGAAACGAGAGAAGAAAATCGGCTGTGTGCGGGAGTGTGCCGCAAGCCCTCGGGCGATTAGTACCGCTCGGCTGAGCGCTTCTCGGCGCGTGCACCTGCGGCCTATCGACGTCGTCGTCTACGACGGCCCTGCTATCGGGAGGACTCATCTCGGGGCCGGTTTCGCACTTAGATGCCTTCAGCGCTTATCCGCTCCCCACGTGGCTACCCGGCCGTGCCCCTGGCGGGACAGCCGGCTCACCAGCGGTGGGTCCACCCCGGTCCTCTCGTACTAAGGGCAGCCCCCCTCAGTCCTCCTGCGCCCACCACAGATAGGGACCGAACTGTCTCACGACGTTCTGAACCCAGCTCGCGTGCCACTTTAATCGGCGAACAGCCGAACCCTTGGGACCTTCTCCAGCCCCAGGATGTGACGAGCCGACATCGAGGTGCCAAACCTCCCCGTCGATGTGAGCTCTTGGGGGAGATCAGCCTGTTATCCCCGGCGTACCTTTTATCCTTTGAGCGATGGCCCTTCCATGCGGGACCACCGGATCACTATGCCCTGGTTTCCCACCTGCGCGGCCCGTCGGCCTGGCAGTCAAGCCGGCTTGTGCCATTGCACTCCCCGCACGGTTACCAAGCGTGCTGAGCCGACCTTTGGAAGCCTCCGTTACCCTTTCGGAGGCGACCACCCCAGTCAAACTGCCCGCCATGCGCGGTCCCCGGTTGAACCGGGTTAGGACCCGGGACAGCGGAGGGCGGTATTTCAAGGTTGGCTCCACGGCGCCTGGCGACGCCGCTTCGCTGCCTCCCGCCTATCCTACACACCGCTGACCCAAGACCAACGCAAAGCTGCAGTAAAGGTGCACGGGGTCTTTCCGTCCCGTGGCGGGTAGGCGGCATCTTCACCGCCACTACAATTTCACCGAGCTCACGGCTGAGACAGTGCCCAGATCGTTACACCATTCGTGCAGGTCGGAACTTACCCGACAAGGAATTTC
>NZ_WHLY01000001.1 GCF_009296315.1 Salmonirosea aquatica | reverse complement strand
TTTCAACTTTGAAAGATATTTTGGTGAGGTAGGAAAAGGGTTTATTCATGTTCATCATGTTAATCAAATATCATCAATTGGGAATGAATATAATGTTGATCCAATTAAGGATTTGATCCCTGTATGCCCTAATTGTCATGCAATGATTCACTCAAGAAAAAACAGCTTTTACAATTCAGGAAATAAAAAAATAAGAGATATTCCCATTAAAAGAAATAATTGATCCTAGCCCCATTCCATGGCCTAAGTCTCTATTCCGTGATTTCTATGACAAAACCAAAGAGAAATTAGCGAAATTTTCATATTTCTGTTTTCGTCTGACCACTGACAAGACTCGGTGGAGAAGTTTAGCCTTGACGGCGTTGAGAACCGACATCTTGCTCTTGCCGTCGGCAACTTTTCGCTGGTAGTAGGCTTGAGCTGTACGTCGAGCTTGACGGCCGTCAGCGAGGCCATGTGCAGGGCGGTTTTCAGGTCCATGTTGGCCATCTTCGAGACGCGGGTTCTGCCCTTGACCCTGGTGCCCGAGGCATAGACGAAGGGAGCAACCCCGGGCATAGCAAGCCAGTTTTCTAGGCGTGCGAATAGCGTGAAGCCGTCGGTGTAGATCATGAGAGCCAGGGCGGTCTGCGTACCGATACCCACCACCGAGGTGGCCAACGCGAAGAGTTCTTTGAGGTTTTCATCGCGTCGATCATGCTTTTATCTGCTTGTCTATGGCGGCGATGTCAGCTTCCAGGGAGCGAATCGTGGATTTCATGGCCTTGCCCAGCATGGCCGCCGTGCGCGTGTCGCCCATCTGGCTGAATCTCGACGGGAACGGTGAGTTGGTTTTTGCTCTTGATTAGCCTATCGCGAAGGCTGGCCAGGTTTTTGACCGCCGTGAGCGTGGCGCTGGCGGGTTTCCACAGGCGGGCGTTTTCCTGGTTCTTGGCCGCGTAGACTGCGATTCGCAGTGCATCGGCCTTGTCGTTTTTACCGCGTTGCAGGCCGATGGACTTCTTGATTCGAACCGCCGACTCGAGCCAGAGGTTCACGCCGTGCTGCGCGGCGAAGGTCAGCAGGGGATGGGCGTAAAGGCCGGTGGCCTCGACGCAGACCAGGCACTCATCGAGTGAGAAGCCGGGGCCTTTGCCCAACTCGGAGAAGAGCTGTGCGATCTGCTCGACGGTGTTGCCCAGGTGGTGGTGGCCGACTGCGGCTGACCACCGACGATCAGCGCCGCGTCCAGCGTGAGCTTGGATATGTCGATCCCGATGACGAATTTGTACATGATGGAAAGGGAATGGATTAGAGATTGAGCCGGTTTGCTGAGTTTCATTAAAACCTTGATAACGGTGCTTTCCACCAAATTTCTATTTGATGCTTGCTCAGAAAAATCAGGACAAGTCTATATCCACGGGTAAGCCTCGATGCTTCGTCTGTGTCCTTGTTCACTTATCCTGACAGGCTTTTTGGTAATTTAAAAAGCTAGAAGGGGAATGGAATTACCCTCAGATATAATCAATGCCAATAAATCTGTGATCTTGGAATAATCGCAATACTCAAAGGTAAAGGTCTGTGTCCCCACTGACATTTCGACGTAGTAGTTCTGTTGGGACACGGACCCAGGTGATGGGTGTAGTAGTTTTCAGGATTGCAAAAGACCTAGACTTTTACCAATTTAACAATTAGGTATTCAAAATACACAACATCTAAAATTTAATATTGATAGATGAATTAATTTGTAAAGAATGCCACCTCTTTTTTATGAAAGAAAGAATTGAGTAGTTCTACATCATTCCTGATTTCCTCAACTTTGCTTACTGCGGCCTCTACCAAGTCTTTTAAATTCAGAAACGCCTGATTTTTCAGCTCCTTTTTCAATTGGTTCCATAGGAGTTCTACAGGGTTCAATTCTGGACTGTAGCCCGGTAAGGCAACCAAGTGTATCCTCCCTGGCTTCCTTTTCAAAAAGTCTTTAATGGCCTGGCTGCGATGAATCGTAGCTCCATCCCATACCACTATCAGATCCTTCTTGCGGTACCTGCGGCACAGATACTCTAGAAAAACCAATTACCCCGTCGCTATCGAAGGCTTTGTGCTGCCCACTGAGGTATAAACGGCCATTGGGAGCCAAGCCAGCGATCAGACTTAGATGTTCCCTTCCCGCTTTCTCTTCGATGATCGGTGTCTGCCCTCGGGGTGCCCAAGTACGGCTCAGGAAAGGCAACAGATAACAGGCTGCTTCATCAATGTATAGGATAACCCTGTTCTCATCCTCAGCTTTTTTTTAGTCCTGGAAGTACCTCTTCCCGCCACTGATTTACTTTCTGAGTACTCTGCTGGCGGGCTTTCTTGGCTGGTTTTTGCAGGCTCCCATCCCAGCTTTTCAGGATACGGCCCACTTGGGTCGGGTCATAGCTTACACCGAACAACCTTTCAATCAACGCGTTCACTCGCTGTCGGGTCCATATCTCTCCGCTGAACCCATGGTGTTGTGCTCCCCGTTTGAGTTCCTCCACCAGCTTCTCCAATTGATCGCTAGTCATTCGAGGCGGGGCACCGGTGGCCTTCCGAGCCAAAAGCCCCTGCGCGCCTGAGTCTCGGTACTTCTTTAAAGTCTGGCTGACCCAGCCTTCGGTCAGCCCAAGCGCGGCCGAAATGTCCTTCTGACGCCAGCCAGCTTCTTTCATCTCTACGCAGCGCTTCCGGAAAGCTTCGTAGTCGCTAGGTTTGTATTTTGCTCTCATTCTTGCAAAGTACAAACTTAATATATTTATTCACTGATCAATAAAACATCAGAATAGTACAAATAGATACAAAAGTACGACAAAACTTTCGCATATTTACAAGTTAGCAGCCACCTTATATGGACACAACCCTAACGATAGAAAAGATCGAAAATTGCTTAGCAAAAAAGCCGTGGGACTTAGTCAATCAGGTTTTATATGACTTGTGCACAAACTACTTTAAGCATGACACAGCCGAAAAAATATTAGCGAAGACCTTACTCATTGGCAGAGCCTACGCCGCTGCCATAGAACGACGAAAAAACAAGAGCGGCATCAATGATAATTTTTATATTTACACAGTTGTTCCAATGTTCAAAAACTCACGGCTTGACACAATCTTAGCAGACTTAAAAAATAAACAGCTTTCGGCTGACACTTTGCCCGACATTATTAATACACATTTCTACTTGACAAAACGATTATTTGAAATTACAGAACTTGACAAACGTTCATTCAGCTCAAAGTATTTACATTTTCATCTTCCAGACCTGTTTTTTATTTATGATAGCCGTGCTGTAACAGCAATGAGGCAGTTTGTAAAAAGGCTTCCAAAACATTTTAAAGCATTAGCCGACAAAGAAGCAGTTGACAAGCAATACTCAAACTTTGTTTATAAGTGCTTTTATCTTCGGCAGAAAATCTTTGAACAGTATCAAATTCTTCTTACGCCACGGCAGCTTGACAATTTGCTCATTGAAACAGCTAACAACAAAATGACAGTGATTAAGGTGTGATAGAGAAAGGCGGCTGCTAACATGGGGTTTTGTGCAAGTGTGGCTGGACTTTGGCAGCATCGGCAGCAGTTCACTATTTAGCTTCGGTTCCGGGCTGGACGTTAGTAATTTGACTTTTGTTCTTATTTTCATCACCAGTTTTTCAATCGGCTTTTGTTACGGGCTTGACGTTCAATGAATGGCACACCTGCACAAAGCCCTGTTCCTTAGAGATGATTAATACCATTCGATGAAAAGGATTGAAATAGTAAAATCGGGAAAAGCTTTGACTCAGGATTGTTGGGCCCTGTTGCGTAATGATAATCAAGAATATAGTGTAATTACAACAATAGATTTGGTTGAGCCGAAAGAAACTGAAATGGATGACAAAATCTACCGAACCATACAATGGCTTCCATTTTCAAGTACAACTCATCTGGATAATAAAGTTTCGACTTCCAAGGTTGCCTATTTCAAAAATTCGAAACTGAATTTTGGCATGTATAAAGGTTATGAAGTAGGAATAGTTTATTCATTCGATGCCCCATACTTAGAATGGTGTATAGAGAATATTTCAAATTTCTATATAGCTGACCTTGACGTAATAGAAGAATTTGGAGTAATTAGATATAATGACAAATACGATATCGTCAGAGAGATTGGGGACGGAAGTCTGAACACATGGCTCAATTATTTTTCTACTATTCAGGACATCGCAAGGGAAATTGGATTTGCGTATACCAAATATAGATTCTCAGAGTCTGCACAATTGATAAACAATGAGAGAATGAGAAACCACCTTTAACAAGGGGTTTAAGATAGCGGGGTTCCGTGCTTCGCAGACACATTTGTGCAAGATGAAAGTTCAGTTCTCCGTATGAAGTTTAGTGCAAATAATCTCCGCTATCTAAAACCCCTGAAATGTTAGCGGTATTCCCCAGCCTATATCAATTAGCCCTTTTCCAAAGGTCCAATAAGCCATACCTTTCTGAACCAAGGCTGTGGATAGGGGTTCCTTCGAAAACTCCCTTGGAAACCGGGTCCAACAAGTGGGATCAGCAAAAAATGAAAGGATGCCTTTCTGAACCTGACTTTTTGACGTCCTATCGATCATACCTTTCGGATAGGCCGGAAGCGGCCCTCTTCCATCCCTTCAGTACAGTTTTGCATACTGAAAGCAGAAGTTCGGTTTCGGCCGCATCTAATAAAGACGAATCAAGTCGAATATGGGAGTTCCAGAAGCCAGGCAACAGGCTAGCACCGTAATAAGATGATACACCAGGAGGCACCCAAACGGCATAGACAACCCTGGCCGCCGAAGAACGGGCAACGCCTCTTGCCATTTACCAACAGCCCAGCAAGGGGGATCATGGAACAGATGCCGTCCTGGGGCAACTTAAAGAATATTCGATACGTAAGAAAGCCGTCGTGCCAATGGTCTGAAGAAGCAGCGAAGTGGACAGAAGGAAATCCATGCCTGCTTCTCGAATGCCACTGAAATAGTCCGGTTATGAATCTCGTCTGTCTAGAAATATCTCTTCGCAGTAGCTCCCTTTTTCTTGGTGCCCATGGGGCACCATATCGTACTTGTTGGCCACATATTTTTATTCGCCGGGCTGAACCTAAACGAAGGGATGCCCTGATCCGCGTTTATGCTCTTCCAACCGGTTACCGTGCCCAACGCTTCCCAGTGACCAGAGCCGTGTAGAGGTTAAAGAACCACCAGGGTGATGATGCCAAGTACAGCAACTGCCCCCGCTCCCGCCTTGTGAAGGATTGCTTCGAGCCTACCATTGGAATCGAATTAGGATATGATTTTCCTAATTAAGTAACCTGTTAGATCGCATGTATTACCGTGTGGTAGTAAAGCCAGCCAGACAGTGTTTTGGAAGCGCTTTTTCTAATATTTTAATATAAAATTCTGCAAATTTCAGTTTTTGATGCGTGAATTGCCATAACGAACAAACTGAAAAAAAGTTTCAAATTTATTTTGGTTTATTAATAATAGGCTTACATTTACAGCGGAGTGATATAGAGATGTTGATTTAAATTCATAATTTGTATCCACTTTTTGTCAAAGTAGCACCATTCATACCTAAACCGTTTCACACCCACACCCCTTCTTCATGCGCTACCTCTACCTGGTCGTACTGGCCCTTACTTCGGCACCCTTTTCCCCCACTCTGGCCCAGAAGGCCGAGCCGGCGGGTGCTCCCGAAAACATCGAGATCCTCCTCAACACGGATGGCGAGCTCACGCTGAATGGGGTGCCGGCCACCTCCAAAGCCACCACCAACAAGGCCCAGAACCCGGCCAACGACAGGCTGGTCAGACAATCCAGCAGTGGAAGGGAAACCAAGGTGTTCACCACCAAGACCGAGGCCAGGGCCAGCAAGCGGCACGAAAAACTGGGCATCGACATTCCGGACCGCTCGCTGGTGAGCCTGCGCACCCAAAAGGGCGACGTGACGATCAGCGGGGTGAACGCCTACCTCTCGGGCCACATGCAGAGCGGTGCGTTGGCGCTCAACGACCTCAAGGGTGAGGTCGAGCTGGTCAGCGAGCAGGGGGACATCACCGCCACGGGCGTAGAGGCCCGGGGGATGCTCATCGCCCGCCAGGGCAGCATCCGGCTGACGGATGTCACGGGCCTGATCGCCACCCATGCCCCCCAGGGGAAGATTTCATTACTTATTGGAGCAAACTATTACAAGAAAAGTCCTAAGCCGCTGGATATCGAATTGCCGGCGGGGGAGATTGAAATAACCTCCGCGCCCTACGGGGGCAAGGTTCAGCTGGGCAAGGGCTCGCTTTCGGTCACCGACATCGGCCAGCCGCTCACCATCCGGGCCGAGACGGCCTCGATCGCCATCCGTGGGTTGGCCGCCCCACTCTCCCTGCGCAACCGGGGGAACGTAGCCGTGCAACTGGCCAGGTTCGCCGACAGGAAGGACGAGAGCCAGACGGTGGACATCGAAACGAGCAACGGCGATGTGACACTCGAACTGGCCAAGAACTTCGCGGGCAGCCTGGAGATATGGATCACGGAGACCAACCCGGCGGGTGGGGAAGCCCCCATCCTGAGCAAGGTAGCCCTGGGCAAGGCCACGGTGGGGGACAACGGCTGGGGCGACGGAACGGTCAACATCCGCGAGACCACCAACAGCGTGGTGATTGGCAAAGGCGGACCGAAAGTGTCCGTACACGTGACCAACGGGAAGGTAATTATCAACAACTGAAATACAGAATGAAGAAACTATCCATTGTTTTGATGCTGGCGGCGGCGTGCCTGCTGCTACCACCAACAGCAGTCGCCCAGTACGTGGACTGGACCGGCACGGTGAGCACCGAGTGGAATGAACCTGACAACTGGAGTACCCACGCCGTGCCGGTGGATACGAGTTTTGTCCGGATAATACAGGCAGCCAGTGACGGCCGTTACCCCGTGCTGAGCAGTTCAGTTAAAGTGCGCTATTTTAGATTACAGACTTACCAGATAACGATCGGAAGCCACACCCTTGAGGCCGACGAGATGGACACCCTCTGGGGCACGATTGTCTCAGACAACGGGAAGCTCAAGGTGACGGGGATCAACCCGCTTTACGGCACGTACATCCAGGGGCCAATAAACATCGACCTGGAATACGGGAGGCTGTTCGGGATCACCTATGGCGGGGATGTGGTTATGCATGTCACATCCAAGGCTAATCAATACAACTGGTGGCCGAGGAATTCGGGGGTGTACATTTCATACAATGCAAACGACACCTTCAAGGGGAATGTCAAGTTCATTGTGGACGGAGTGGGTGACCTGAACATCGGCACCTTCGCCTCCACCACCCTTTTCGAAAAGAAGGTCGATTTCATCCTGAGCAATCCCGGCCCAAACCAGACCAGGGTTTACTTTTCACAGCGGGGGGGCACTTCGATTTTCAAGGACAGTGTCAACGTCTTCCTTACCCCCAGGACCGAGTTTTATCCCAAGTCTTTCGTGAATTTCGAGGGACCGGTCTCTCTGAACAATCAGGGGGGGAGATTTGAAGTCGCTGCGTGGGGTGATTTCACAAACAATCCTTCTGGAGACGCGAAATCAAGCCTGATACGCTTCAGCAAAGACATCAACGTCGACCAGTCAGAAGGCAGTGTTGCTTTTGGCAGCAACTATACCTCCGAATATCAGGGATTTCTATCCGCGTCTTCCAGCGGCTCCCTGATCGACACCCTTTCCACGGTCAGACTCAGTGGCGCGGGGCTGTCAAAGGGGAGCATAAGCTTCATCAACAGCATCATCAACACCCCCATACGGAATTGGCCGCCGCCACCCACCCGGCCACAGCCGTGGAGGGAACGCGCATAAGCCTGGCCAATTGCACCGTCAACGGGAGCCTCCATATCAAAGCGGATAACGTCGCTTCCGCCGCCACTGTCTACAACGGCAGGGTCATCCTCAACCGTGACGGTTATGCCGCCGGGTCTGACAGCGCGGGCGGAAACACCTTCCACAAGCCGGTCGAGCTGATCAACTCTGCGGGCTACGACTGGGGGTTCGGCACCAAGTTTCGTGACACTTACAAGGACAGCGTCCGCATCGTGATGAATGGCAACGGGCAGTGGCTGACACCCGGCAGCCTACGGGGCGGCTACTTCAAAATCGGGTTACTGAACGGCAGTACCTTCGAAGGGCCGGTCCGTCTGGAGGCCGGCCCGGACTCCAACCAAATCCACATCGGCAGCTACGGGCCAACCGAACTCCTGGATGCCGTGGACATTTCCGGCTTCGAAAGCGGGGACCTGGTATTCTCCCACAGCAGGTTCCATGACACCTGGCCGAGCCGGACGCTGGTTTCGGCCCACCCCAGGATGCGGCTACTTCTGAAGGACAACTGCCTCTTCGAGGGACCCGTGACGATCAGGGTCCCCCGGTTCGGCTCCAACTACACTACGTTCATGAAACCCGCGGTGATCTGGAAGACAGGGAACGGGGACGACGGCAGCATCGGCGGCAACACCTTCCGCCAGCAGGTACAGTTCAAGAATACGGCCAGTTCGGGAAAAGTGCACCTGCTCTCGGGTGAGGACAAACTTATCGACCGGGTTCCCCAATGAGAAAACTTTACTACCTCGCCTTCTTACTGCTGCTGTCCGCACTGTCCGCCCGCGCCCAACAGGCCAACACCTGGACGGGAAGCGTCAGCAGCGACTGGTACAACTCCCGGAACTGGTCGCTGGGCAAGACGCCCAGCGCCTGCCAGCGGGTCCTCATCCCGGTGCTGTCGGGCAGGCCCTACCCCTCCCTGACGCGCGACGTGTACGCCGAGGACGTGACCCTGGAGGAAGGGGCCACGCTGACGACCAACGACTACGACGTCTACGTCGGCCTGCCGTCGTTCACCGTCCAGATCGACGACGTGGCGGCCGCCTGCGACCAGGCCGCCGCCCTGCCTCTGTCCGCCACGGTGACCGGGAACGACAGCACGAAGTATTCCTACAACTGGACGCTGCCCGACGGCTACCCGGACAGTTCAGCGGAAACCGCTCCGGTAGGCTTGGCGGACACGCTTATCGTGGACACCCCCCAAACGGGTGTCAGGCGCGACTCGGCCAGCCGGGCCGTCCTTTTCAAGCCAGCCTCCCCCGGCATTGCCGGGTTCTCCGTCGAACCGGGGGCCGATTACACGGCCTTCCTCACCGATGTGCCCGTACGGCAAAGCGTGCTGACGGCCAGCACGCCGGGGCGCTACATCCTCAACGTCACCGATCTGAAGACCGGCTGCGTGGTCAGCGACACGGCCTATGTGCAGCGGGCGGGCGCGCCCGCCCTGTCCGTCTCGGGTCTGGATACGCTTGACTGCGTGAGGACCTCCGTCACGCTGGAGGCCTTCGGCTCCCCGCAGGACATTACGTACAGCTGGACGGGGCCGGGGGTGGTGGCACCCGCCACATCCTACCAGCTGGCCGCCGACCAGCCCGGCACCTACACCGTCACGGCCACCGATCCCGCCAACGGCTGCGCCACCACTAGGTCGGTGACGGTCGTCCGGAACCTCACCCCCCGACCGCCACGCTGGCTGGCGGCATGCTGAGCTGCGACCCGCTGAACCCGCTGGTCCTCCAGCCGGCGGGCCTGTCGCCGGCCAACGCCGCCTTCTCGTGGAGTGGGGGCAGCCTGAATCCCGAATCGCCGCCAACCACGGGCAGCCTGGCCGTGTCCCAGCCCGGCACCTACCAGCTGAAGCTCACCAACCCCGCCTCCCGGTGCACGCTGACGCTCTCGGCTGGCGTGGTGGCCCATCCCTACTGCGCCCCGGCGCAGCTTTGCGCCGATACGCCGCCCGGACAGGCCTGGAACCAGATCACCTACGAGCGCTGGAACGGGATAGGCGGGGGAAAAGTATCGGACCTGACGGGCAGTGCCAAGTACCAGCAGGCGGCGGACGTGACCGCCGTCCTGACTTCCTTCGAAGCCCCTTCCGGGGTGGCCGACAACTACGGCGCGCGCATCAGCGGCTACGTGGTGCCGCCCGTTGGCGGGAGCTATACCTTCTGGGTCACGGCGGACGACGCCGCCATACTCTGGCTGAGCACGGACGAGTCACCGTCCCACAAGGATACAATTGCCTATAAGTCTACCTACACCAATTCTCGGAACTATACTGCGAGTGCCACCCAAAAGTCGGCACCCATCACCCTGGAGTGCGGCAAGCGGTATTACATCGAGGCCCTGGTCAAGGACAGCATTGCGGGCGATCACCTGTCGGTGAGCTGGCAGATTCCCGGCCGGCTCTGGGACCGGCTGCCCATCGCCGGGCAGTACCTGGCCCCGGCCCCCACCTGCGCCTTCGCCATCCGGGCGGGCGACGCGCCCGGCGTGCTGGCCGATACCGGAAGGGTATACCAGAACGCGCCGTTGAGGCTGGCCGTGGAGAAGCCCGCGGGCTGGACCGACACCTTCACCTGGACGGCCGCCCGCAACCACTTCGTGAGCGGCCCCACGGCCACCGACAGCACCGCCACCCGCAGCTCCACCGATTCGGTCTACGTGCGGCCCACCAGCCCGGGCGTCTACACCTATAAGGTCACCAGCACCACGCGCGCCACCTGTTTCCGCGAGTTCAGGCTCACCGTCGAGGATGCGGCCTGCGAATGCACCGACTGCGACCTGCCCCAGTGGCAGTCGGAGAAGGTGGTGGCCGACGCCGACATTGACCTTAGCTCTTATCCTTTTGCGGCGGTGGTCGAGAACACCTACCTGGCCCCGACGGCGACGCTGACCGGCACCACCGAGATCAGCCAGACGGTCACCTACCTCAACGGCTTCGGACGGCCGCGGCAGGTGGTGCAGACGGGCGTCAGCCCCACGGGGCAGGACGCCGTGCAGCCCGTGGCCTACGACGGGCTGGGCCGCGCCACGAAGAGCTACCTGCCCTACGTGGGCGGCACGGGCGGGGCATTCCAGGCCAACGCTGAGGGGGCACAGGGCAGCTTCTACGCCGCTTTGAAGGGGGACGGTAACGCCTATTCGATTTCAGTGCTTGAGCAGTCGCCTTTGCAGCGGCTGGAGCAGCAGGGTTCGGTAGGGGGGGCCTGGCAGCCTGTGGCCGGCAATCAGAACAAGATCGGCTCCGACAAGGCCACCTACCGCCACAACACTTCCGCCGACGACGTGGTGGAGATCACCTGGGACTACGCCCAGGGTCAATGGCAGGTGGGCCGCTATGCCGCCAGCCGCCTGTTCGTAACTGAATATAAGGACGCCCAGAATAACCGCGCCGAGGAGTTCCGCGACATCTACGGACGCACCGTCTGCACCCGTGTCCATAACGGCACCCAGACGCTGACGACCTACCACGCCCACGACGACTTCGACCGTCCCCGGCTGATGTTCCCGCCCAACGCCTCGGTGGCCCTCGAAGGCCTGGCCCCCGGCACCTACGACTTCAAGGCCGTCACCACGGTCAAAGACCAGGTGTTCTGGTACGAGTACGACGCGCGGGGCCGGGCCGTGGAGACCAAGACGCCCGACGCCGAGGTGGAGGAGACCGTCTACAACCCCCACGACCAGCAGGTGCTCTACCGCAACGGCCTACACCGCGCCGCCGGGCAGTGGACCTACACCAAATACGACGAGCTGGGCCGCGTCCACAGCCGGGGCGTGCTGGCCAGCACCGCCGACCGCGCCACGCAGCAGGCCGCCGTCGAGGCCGTCTTCACCGGCACCATTGGCTACGGCGATGCGGCCTTCCCCACCGGTGGCACCACCGAACTGACCCGCAACTACTACGACGACTACACCTTCACGGCCCACACCGGCCCGACCCAGCCCGCCGAATTCAGCGTGGACGCCATCGGGGTGACGGGTGCGGTGACCGTGCGCGGTAAGCTGACGGGTACCAAGGAGCAAATCCTTAAGGCCCCGGACGCGGTGGCCCCCGCCGCCAGCGAGCTGGTCTCGGTCTTCTACTACGATCCCTACGAGCGGCTGGTGCAGACCCGTGCGGGCAACCACCTGGGCACCGAGGATCTCAGCAGCGTCAGGCGCGACTTCGCCGGGCGGGCGCTGGAAACCAAGATCACCGCCACGGCCTACAATGCCGCCACCACGCAGATCTGGACGAAGAACACCTACGACCGCGGCGAGCGGTTGAAGATGACCTGCCAGCGCATTGACGGCGGCCAAAAGCAGCCCGTGGGCCGCTACGCCTACAACGAGCTGGGCGAGCTGACCGAGAAGTGGCAGGGCTGCCGGCTGCAGGTGGTCAACTACCAGACCGACCTGCGGGGGCGGCTGACGGCCATCAACAACACGGCCAACCCGGCCCTGCTCAAGAAGGAGAACCGCTTCTTCGGGCAGGTGCTGCAGTACGACCTGCTGGACAACGTGCGGAACCAGCAGTGGGGCAACGTGGCGAGCCTGGCCAAAGCTGCGCCCGTTTCCGCCGTCTCCCGGGGCTACACCTACACCTACGACCCCATCAACCGCCTGACGGGCGCGTTGTACGCCGGGGCGGCGGGCGAGGACTTCTCGCTGAGCGGAGTCGACTACGACCCCAACGGCAACCTCTCCACCATGCAGCGGGCGGCCAGTACGCCCGCCCTGGGGGCCAGCTTAGCCGAGGACAACCTGTCGTACGAGTATGCGCCGAACACCAACCGCCTTGTACGCGTGACGGACAACGGGGCAGCTGCCTCCTCGGGCAAGAAGGCACATTACTTCAACGACCGTAACACGGGCAGCGACGACTACGCCTACGACGCGGCGGGCAACCTGATTAAGGACCTCAACCGGGAGATCACCCACATCGGCTACAACGTGCTGGGCCTGCCCGAGGAAATCCGCTTCGCCAACAACGCCAAGATTTTCTACCTTTATACCGCCTCGGGGGCCAAGATGCAGAAGCAGGGGGCCTATCTGCCCGGGGCCACGCCCGGCAGCACGGTGCGGAAAAAGATCGACTACCTGGCGGCGGGCGTCTACGCCGAGGAGGCGCTGGCCTTCATCCCCACGGCGGAGGGGCGGGCCTTGCCGCCGAACACGGCCCTGGGGGGTACGGCCTTCCGCTACGAGTACCAGCTCACGGACCATTTGGACAACCTGCGCACGGCCTGCCGCTGCGGGGAGAAGCTGGATTCCCAGGGCAACGTGGTGGCCCTCTTGCCCGGTGACGATTTGCGGAACCTGGTGCAGGAGAATGCGTATGATCCGTGGGGGTTGAACCTGCCAGATTTGGAGCGGAGCGCGGTGCTGCCGGACTGGTGGCAGTTCAGCATGAAGGAACGGGATTATAGGGCTTACGATGAGTTTGAGTTCAGGCATTATGATGCGGCGATTGGTAGGTTTATGTCGATTGATCCGCTCTTCCAGCAGTTCCGGGGCATATCGCCCTTCAACTACGCGGATAACAACCCCAGTACGTTCATTGATTTGTATGGATTGCAGGGGGTTAATCCAAACGTTTATTACGAACCTATTAGTAAAGTAATAGACCTGGTACAAGAGGTTGTTATTAAAACCCAACGCGCCGCCCCGGTATACAAGCAGTTGATTGGGCAGGCCGCAGGGAACCTTGCCAATAATATAATAAACGTAAATAATGTAACGTCTAAATTAACTACTGCGGCTGGAAACGCTCTTATCAACTCTGCAACTTATTTTGTAGAACAAAAACTAGACAATGTTGTCAATAGCAATGATCCATTTGCGAGTTCCCTTGCACTTACAACCGAGTTTATTACTGGTTTAGGACCGCAAGAAAGGGAGTTTGGTCCCGATCACCCTTTTACAAGGTCTCTTGCAAATTCAAACCTAACTACAGAAGCATTAAGAGTATTTCAAGTAGGTTATGAGAATTATTTAGCTGGAAAAAGAGCAATTCCAGTTTCTTATAGAGTAGATTTCAGTTATGGTCTTGGAGGAGATACAGGACCGCTTAAAGAAGCTTTCGTAGATGGGAAATTCACAGCTGCACAATTTACTGGTACGGCCAATTTCCAATTTTCTGTAG
The DNA here is from genome assembly GCF_009296315.1 of Salmonirosea aquatica. Taxonomy (NCBI): domain Bacteria; kingdom Pseudomonadati; phylum Bacteroidota; class Cytophagia; order Cytophagales; family Spirosomataceae; genus Salmonirosea; species Salmonirosea aquatica. The sequence goes on along the minus strand of NZ_WHLY01000001.1, from coordinate 199,731 downwards.
ATAAAGATATGTTAAATATTTCCGTATATGATACCAAAACAGAATATTCATTTCTATATCATGCTCCTGGTACTACCAGGCATTCAAGAGGTCAAAGCAGGTTTATGGGGGAAACTATTCAACGATATGAATTTTCAATACCACTTCAAATGGTAAAACAAAGAGTATATAAAAAATGAGAAATATATTTAAATTTATATTTGTACTTACTATTGTGATGCTCACTTCTTGTGGAAGTGATTCTATTATCATACAAGATTATTATAGAATATATCCACCAGATGAATATAGCGATGGGTATTATATCATGTGCAAACTTGCTTGTGCAGATGATCCGAAAATTGAAAATATAATAATAGTAAAATGGAATTCTAAAAATATTTTTATAAAGCAGAAAGATAAAAACGGCAAATTTACGTGGTATCGTATTAAGGCAAAAAGTAAAACATTAACTTGTTGCAATAATGATATACTGACTGGTCCATTCAATGAATTTCAAGTAAATAACTTAATTAAAAATGAAAGAATAAAAAATTTAGAAATGCGTAGTTTTTATTAGGATTTTCTAAGAGGTTTATAAATTTACAGCCTAGTCCAGGGGTACTTTTCAAAAGAGAGATTGCGTAATGTTAATAGCTGGCATTCCACAATCGTAGTCGGTTCTAAGAATGCAATTCTATTTGGTGTGTTGGAACACAATTAATGGTAATGAATTGCATAATTCTTGGCATTTGTCCCCACAGACCTGATGCCATAGGGGTTCGTTCTTTGACATATTCATCCCCCGGCCGAGGGGCGGGCCTTGCCGCCCAACACGGCCCTGGGGGGTACGGCCTTCCGCTACGAGTACCAGTTGACCGATAATCTGGACAACCTGCGCACGGCCTGCCGCTCCGGGGAGAAGCTGGATTCGCTGGGGAATGTGGTGGCCCTGCTGCCGGGCGATGACTTGCGCAACCTGGTGCAGGAGAACGCCTATGATCCCTGGGGGCTGAACCTGCCGGACTTGGAGCGTAGCGCGGTGCTGCCCGACTGGTGGCAGTTCAGCATGAAGGAACGGGATTATAGGGCTTACGATGAGTTTGAGTTCCGCCATTACGATGCGGCCATTGGGCGGTTCATGTCGATTGATCCGCTCTTCCAGCAGTTCCGGGGCATCTCGCCCTTCAACTATGCGGACAACAACCCCAGTACGTTTATTGATCTGTATGGCTTGCAGGGGAGAGTCACTACGCATGATCCAGGAAATAGTGGCGCGATCTCATCGGGTGGCGGTAGTGCCTCCCCACAAGGCCCTTCCTTTGGATTTGGGGGAATCGGTAATGTTGTAGGTACCTTGGTATTTAATTATTATGTCAACAAGAAAATCAACGAGCCGAGGGACAAAGCCCTGGAAGCCCTGAATGCCTCACCGAACGTCAGACTGGCACAACAGAAAGCCTCCTTGGGATTGTACGGGCGGGCAGCGGCGGCGGGCTGGCAGCCGGGGCAGCCCATGCCGGGAATCGATGCTATTCAGACTGACTATACGCTAGCGGGAGCTTATGTGGGTACAAAAGTGCTTGCAAAACCCCTTGAATATTTGGCCAGGCCAATAGCAGGGGCATTGAAGACGCAGTGGATCAAGTATATGGGAAATGGAAAAGCTGTTGAGACAATACCTAATGGTAACTTTTATTCTGTTGCTTTCGAAACGAAAATACCAAATAGTTTATATCCAAACAAAGGATCTTATTCTCACTTTAAAGCAGCAAACACTGCGTTATCAGAAGCAATGGCTACAGATGCAACTTTTGCAAATAATATGAAGAGCCTTGGTATAAGCATTCCTAGAACTAACGGGGGGACTATAACGGGAGGTAAGATTCCAAATTGGGTATGGCATCACAATACAGAACCTGGTGTTATGCAATTAGTACCACAAATACAACATACGAATGGAAGTATTTTTTGGAATACTTTACATCCAGGCGGTAGAGGTGGAATGTCTATTTGGGGCGGCGGATATAGAAAATGAAAAACATAATCAATTTTTATTATGAAAATAGAAGGATTTATAAAATACCTAAATGATCCTAAACAGTTAAATAGACTGTATCAAGAGCAAGGATTAAATACTGAATCTGAAGCCCTACTAATATATATGCGAGAGGCTTTAAGTTTGGAATCTGAAATTGCCATTTTTGAGATTGAAGAAACGGAAGATGATCTCTTTTTTGAAAAAGGAGGTATGAATTATATTCAATTTTTTCCCATTGACTATGCTGTAGAACTCATTGAATCGGACTTAAATCTTAAAGGAAAAGGGTTTTCTGACCAAGAAATAGCAGAGAGACTTTTAGAGTATAGGATAAAAGACGCTTAACCACCAAATTATGTCAGAATAGCTTTTCGTTTTTTGACAAAAGATTCCCCCTTTGAGCGTATTGTACTTACGAACTCTACGCTCAAAGGGTCAATGTTAAGAAATTACTTTCCTACCAACCGATATTTATGAATAAAATAGTGAAAAATAAATGAAAAAGATCTACCTACTTTTCCTATTGTTAGCCTTACAATTGCTGGGAGGAATGCAGCATACGTTGGCTCAGGTGGGCAGCGTCAACCACGCTACCGGCACGCTGGGAGTGAACATTCCCATCTACACCCTCACCGAGGGCAACCTGAGCGTCCCCATCAGCCTGAGCTACGACGGCTCGGGCGTGCTCGTGGAGTCGGCAGCTACCAATGTGGGGCTCAACTGGCAGCTCAACGCCGGGGGCTTCATCAGCCGTGAGGTGCGCGGCATCCCGGATGAGTCGAGTTCGGGATTTGTGGACTATGCCCAGGGGTACAGCACCTTCGGCTATCCCACAAGCACCAGTTTTGGCCTTTTCAAGGATTTCGAGCCGGATATTTTCACCCTGTCCCTGAACGGCAGGATTGTGCGGTTCATCATCAAGCCCGACACCCAGCGAAGCGAAGTGCTGCTGCTGAACGACAACACCGACATCAGGATCGAAATCGTGGATCAGGGTGACCGCACTACCAACGGGGCCGGCGTCTGCAATGTCTACGCCGCCCCCTTGGAAAGGATTCTCTGCCACAACAGCTGGCGTGTGGGGCAATTCGTGGTCACCACCCCCGACGGCATCCGCTACTACTTCGGCACCAAGGCTACGGATCGGGAGTACGTCCTTTCCCTGAACACCCTGGAAAGGTACAGCGAAGGGGTGACGGGGGACATCGTGGCCGCCACCACCAAGCCCGTGAAGTGGTACATGTCCGCCATCGAGCAGCCCAAAGGCTCGAAGGATGCTGGTGGGCAATTCACCGCCGCGCCCTACCAGCGGATCGAGTTTTCTTACACGCGTTCCACCCAGCGCCTCGAGGCGCTCAGGTACGACAAGGAATCCTCCCTGGCCACGGCAGTTTGCAACGAAATTCCGAAAAAGATTGAGGAAGCCGAAATGACCCAGGAACAGAAGAACATAAGTTTTCTCTACAAGTGCGACTTGAATGCCATCGAGTCAGCCAACGTCAAGGTTATTTTTAATTCGGGAGGATTGATTGCTCCCAGTACAGTACAGCCTGTAAACCACATAGATTCAAACGGCAATCCCAATACCGATTTGCTTCCGGGCTGGCCCTCATCTTATGGGAATGGGTTTTCTCCTTTTAATGAGACCGAACGCTGGGATCTGAAAGCCGTGGGATTCAATTATCAGCAAAGGGTAAAGCTTGGCGACCCTGAACCCAATGTTGTATGGTCACAAGGGGAATTCTCAAAAACCAAAGCCTTGAATAATATCATTCTCTGGGACAAGGCGACCGGGAAACGCACAGGATTCTTCCTTTACCACGGATACTTCAAGGAGTACCGGTATTACTTCAATCATGATCCGAACGTCAACAAGTACGTCACCCAAGAAGTTCCTAACAGCCGCCTGAAGCTCCAGGGAGTTTACCCGATTGAATTCGACAATGACAACCCATATGTCTTTAAACTGTTACCCGGCTATGTCTTCAACCATAATGGGGGACAGAAGCCGGACCACATTGCGGATCTGCTGCCAGAAAAGCAGTCGCTGGCCCGCGACCACTGGGGTTATTTCAATGGAGCGGATGACAACATGGCCAAAAAGGTCGGCTACCGCCTAGAAGGCATCCTGGTCTACTGCGACTACCCGCGCAATACCGATTTGACGCCCCGCTATGAAAAGGCCAGGGCAGGTGCCCTCAGCCTGGTACGGCTGCCGACCGGGGGGACCGAGTCTTACGAATACGAGCTGCATGATTGCATGAACTATGCCGATGCGAACGGTCTGAACAAAGTCGGCGGCCTGCGTATCAGGACGATTCGCCAATTCGAACCCGCCACACAATCGGAGCGTACTGTACGCTTGGAATATGGTACCAAAGCCAACCAGGCAGTCTCATCGGGGGTGCTGCCCGTGCTGCCCACATACCGGGCAGATTTTGGCGGTCAATCCTACATACATGTCAATGCGTACGCCATGATGACAAGCCGGTTCCTGAGTAACTCCTACATCACCTATGGCGAAGTGCGGGAAACGGTGGAAGGCAACAGCAATGGGAAAACGGCCAGGAATGGATATACTGAATACGAGTTCCACAACCTGGAAACCACACGATCGGCTGCCACTCGGTTAGATGCGAAGATACCCGCCAACCTCGCTGGGTTCTGGCACTCGGACGCAGTGCTAAAAGAAGAATTCATACGGGGTTCCCCAAAAAGCGTAAGACATTACAATGCACAGGGAGGCCTGGTAAATGAAGAAGATTGGAAATATGACGTCCAAAACCTTACCGACACCCGTAATATTAGTGGTGCATTGGATATCGCCAGCGAATATAAGTTGGATAATTCTCCAATAGTGAAACTGGGCAATGTGACCTCCGTCGGCGCTCAGTCCTTAGTTGCGATTGCCTGGGCAAACACGCCCTATTCCATATACATAAACCTAGCATCATCGATCATCCAAAAGATCACAGAATGGATCTATGGCGGTGTGCCTCCCCTGGATCATAGCACTTACCGGATTACTCCCTACCGGGTACCCTTTGCCGACATCCGGCTCATGACCAATACGGCAATGGCCTTTGATCATGAGGGGCAGAACCCCATCGAAACCACCACCCAGTACGAGTACCTCAGCCCCAACCACAGGCAGGCCACCGACATCAAGAACTACCGCAGCCACAACAACGGCACGGTGCTCGACGAGCTGCTGGCCGAAACCACCCTCGTGTACTCGCGGGACTACAAGGACTGCAGCCAGACGAATGCCTCCACCACCGCCCTGACGGGCCTGTACTTCCGCGACATGAACGTGCCCATCGAGGTGGTGACCAAGCGCAAGGGCCGCGTCACGGGCGGCACCTTCTACGAGTACCACGACAAGAGCGCCGGCCGCGAGGGCCTGCTCAGGACGGTTCACAGCCTGGAGCTTTCCCAGCCGCTGGCCACCTTCAGCCCCGCCGGTTGCACCGTGGCGAAAAACGCCGCCTACCAGCCCACGGTGTCCATCACCGACTACAACGAGCGCGGCCTGCCTAGGGTGATTTCCAGCACCCGCGAGGGCGGCACCACCACGGTGAGCTACGGCGTCAACCACTACCTGCCCACTTCGGTCAGCTACGGCACGGGCGGCAAGACATTCACCTCGACGCGGGAGTACGCCGTGCCGCTGTGGGGCGTCTCGAAGGTACAGGGCGTTAGCGGCAGCTTCACGAGCGTCACCTACGACGATTTGGGCCGCCCGCTGCTGGTCAAAGACCAGGACGGCAACCTGGTCAAGAGTTATAAGTACAAGGAGGCCAATCCGCAGTAACCATTTCAACAAGCCTATCGCGAGTATCCATTGTCAGTTATCCCATACAAACCCATGAACGCGAAATTTACCCTCACCTTCTTCCTGCTGGCGCTCGCCTTCGCGGGCCGGGCGCAGAACCAGATCATCACGCCCGCGGGCAAGCCGCTGGTCATCGGCCACCAGGGCGGCGTTAAGTTCTCCCACCTCGACGCCACCACGCCCACGCAGGCCTCCAACGGCAAGGTGCTCTCGGTGGACGACAACGGCGTGATCATGCTCGTGCCCGAGAGCACCGGCACAAGCAGCCAGTGGACTTCCACCGGCACCAACCCTGACCTATACTTCAATTCAGGCAACGTGGGGCTGGGCACAACAACGCCGTTGCAAAGGCTGGATGTGAACGGCGACATCAATATCCCTACGACCAATGCCATCCGGATGGGCAACGTTCCGTTCCTGCGGGCGCCGGGAACCGACAACCTGTTCCTGGGTCCGAATGCCGGGGCGGCCAACACGACCGGCCTGCGAAACCTATTCATTGGAAGTGAAGTGGGTGTGGCGAACACCACCGGCTTTGACAACCTGTTCCTCGGGGCAAGTCGCAGCGGACGCGACAACACCGAGGGCTATGAGAACGTATTTTTCGGCAACTCCGCGGGCGTATACAACACCACGGGCTACAGGAGCACTTTCATAGGGCGGGGGGCAGGCTTTTACAATACGACCGGTAAGGAGAACACATTCGTGGGGTGGTCCGCGGGCGTATTCAACACCACGGGCTTCAAAAACGTCTTCTTGGGCTTTTCCACCGGAGCGGGGGTGACCACCGGGTCATCGAACACGCTTCTGGGCAGCAACGCCTCGAGCAACGTCAATTCAACCAGCAACTCGACGGCCGTAGGAGAAAGCTCCAAGGTCGACTGCGACTACTGCCTGGTGCTGGGGCGGACCAGCCCCCAGGTGAAGGTGGGCATCGGCACGACCACGCCCCAGACGACCTTGCACGTCGTGGCGGGGGGCACCACCGCCACGGGCGTCCGCTTTGAGAACCTGGCCAGCACCGACGGAACGGGGGCCTACCGCCTCTACGTGGACGCCAGCGGCAACGTGCTGCGCCTGTCCACATCGGGGGCGCGCGAGTCTTCGCAGGAAGGCTATTGGAGTCTGACGGCCAACGGCCACCTGCTCAACGGCAACACCGGCGGCGTCGTGATCGGCACCATGCCAAGCAGCACCCCCCCGGGCTACAGGCTCTACGTGTCGGAGGGCATCCTGACCGAGCGGGTGAAGGTGGCCGTCAAAAACACCGCCGAGTGGCGCGACAACGTGCTGCAGGACGGCTATGAACTGCGTCCGCTGGAGGAGGTAGCCTCCTACATCAGGCAGAACCGCCACTTGCCCGGCGTGCCCTCGGCCCAGGAGATGGTGGCCAATGGCAACGACCTGCACCGGACCGATGCCCTGCTGTTGGAGAAGGTCGAGGAGCTGACGTTGTACGTCATCAAGCTGGAAAAGGAAAACCAGGGCATGAAGGAGGCAGCGAAAGCAGACCGGAATGAATATGAGAAGACCCTGCACTCTCTACTCGAACGGGTAGAAGCACTGGAAAAGAAGTGAAAAGTATGTTCTCCGAGCAAAAGGAATAAGCAAACCAAGCTATATCCGGCACAAATTCTCTTTATCAGGGATGTTTGGTACTTTTCCAATGTCGATTTGGCGAAGATTGATGCCAGAATGCTTACGAAAAAGCGCTGTCGGTTGCAAAGGCCCCCATGCGACCCATCTGTTTTTTGATCCTGGCCCATTACCAGCCACGGCAGTTGCACCGGCTTATACAAAGCTTCCAGGACGACTCCCCTAATTAGCTGATTGATTTTACAATACGAGAAAAGTTGCCCCATATCGTTCGCTTGCATTCCTCATGGTCTTTGCCCAAAACCTTGCTCAAGGCATCGATTGTTAGTATTAAAGACTGACGCCGATTGGTTGCAAAAGCATCGAAGGTGAAAGGCGCATCCGTTTCGGTTAGCAATGATGATACTGGAACAGCTTCAATTAGTGCTTCAAAAGCCTTCCCTCTGGCCATCGCATGGTTGATCGAGAAATGAAAGCCTAGGTTAATGGCCCGCATTAACTCGGCTTTGGTACCAGAGTACCAGTGCAGAATCACGCGATGCGGTGTCCCATGCAAGTGGTTTTCAAGTGCATCGATAGTTTCAGTAGCGGCCCTTCTGCTATGAATAGTAATTATCTTAGGGGAGGAATTCTTGATTGATTTTAGGACACTATTGAAAACCTGCCGTTGCTTTAAGCGCACTTGTGGGTCACGACTTACACCATCGAGGCCAATTTCACCAATGTATTTGGTCTCGTTACAAAGTGAGTCAAACAAAGAGGTCTCGTGGGCTCTCTGACTGGCAAGCTCTGGGTGCAGCCCCAAAGCAGGGCGGATGTTCTGACACCCACTAAACAGCTTCTGGTTGGGTTTCCACAAGACGGGGTGTTGGTAACCGAAATCGTCTTTATGGCGGTTCCGTCTTCCTTCTCGACTTCCTCGCGGATATTGGGAAACAAGTCCAGGTGGCAGTGGGTATCGACGTAAAAGGCCATCACTAGTCGACTAAGCGCACGTGCTGCAATACTGCCTCTACCTCTTCTAATCCTCTCTGGTACACATCCAAGGAGGCAGCTGGTGTTTCCAGGGGGCCAGTGATTTGGATGGCGGAGGGAAGGAAGTTGGAACTGGCTTGAACCCGCGCTAACATGTAGCGAAAGGCCATCACGTTCTCTCCCTTTGCTGCCTTGTTGGTAGCCTTGGCCGTGGAAGCGTGGAGCGTTTCACGGTAGATATCCGTCCGGTACTTTCTATCGTCAGGCAACAGCGCGTTATCATCTGTAATCCCTGCCTTTTTAAGGGCGGCCCGGCGGATGATGCAGGGCACGCAACGCCCACAGTGCCGGTTTCCTTTGCCCTCTAGCTTCGCGTTGCGAGTGCCGGGGCGGCTGCAAGACATGGTATTGACACCTGCCGCGAAAGCAGGGTCAGCACAATCGGCCAGCATTTCCCCTTTGGTCTTGAATTCAAAGGGGTTCACAATCGTTATACCCAACGCCAGCGTATCAAATAACTGTTGCACAAGCTTGAGGTAGTAGGGATGCGTGGTGCGGGTGCTGTAAGCCCCCATGCGCAGGGGGATAGGGGCAGGTTCAGCGTGATGAAACCGTTTTCTGGAATCCACAGCTTCTTGTTGTGCCCAGTGCTTACTGGGGGAAGAGCCGAGGCACAAGCCGCCCCGAGGGCAAGGAACAGGAACGAGCGACCCCGTTCAGTATTCTCTCCCTCCACTACCCGACCACCGTGGCGCGGCTTGGTAACCCGCACATGGGCGCTTACCAAATCGGGGGCAGTGGCGGTGTAACGTTGCTGTAGCGCAGCAAAGGCCTGGTTGCGGAAGCTGGAAACGTCACTGCTTTTCGCGTGTCCGACCAGAAGGGGTTTCTCGCCAGCTTCCAGCAGCTTCATCGCCCCAAGAAAACTGTCCATGCCTCCGGAAAACAAGCACACCATTTCGGCAGTGCTCGTAGTGGGTTTCATCGGGCGCTGTGCGACAACAATCTGGGTGTCACTCTGCCGGAATGTGATTTGCCATAGGTCGCCGGTGAGAAAATTAAGGATTTGCGACACTAACCCGCTTTGGGACTGCCAAGTGGCATCGTCGCTCACGGGCACAAACAAGTGAAACTGCCGGGTCCAGCCATCATCGGAGTTTTTGTAGCGGTTGATGGTCGTATCAGCCGCGTAAGCCGCGCAGGCCAGCCCTATCAAGTCCAGCGCAGCAACAGCGGGCTGTAGCTTGAGTTTGCGCAGCGACACCAGTAGCTTGCTCAGGCTGATGTCTGGCCCCGGTTGTGAAGGGTGCTGGAGTGTGAAGGAGTAGAAATCAGCAAACTGGGACTGGTCAATTCCAGCGCCAGTATCCGTATTGCCAATGCGTAGCTCAATACCAATGGTAGCCATAAAAAGGGGGATTTAAGAGTTGTTGATAGCATCGAAGGCGACCCTGTAGATGCGCTGAATCTCACGGTTCAGGTTAGCCGGGTCGCTCATTGCTTTGGTAAGCTCTGGTACAATACTGCTGTGTACCATGCCATTGACAATCTGGTAGATTTCCTGCTCAACTTCGATAGCACGGGCAGGGTCGGAAGTGGCTACTGTTTGGGAACGGCCAATATCACAGATGAGCCGGTACACGATGCTTTCCTCCAGGAAGATGGCCAGCATCTCGCCGGTTTGTGCCTCGGTTAGGTTCTCCAGGTCCAGATCGGGGGACTCGTCAATGATGCGCGTGACCGTTTCTTTGTAAGCCTCTTTGGTGATGGCGTCGTCCAGCAGAGCAGACGCCCCGCAGACATGCACCAGGAGGGCCGACAGTACCTGCAAAGCGGGCTGACCAACATACTGACCGAGTTGCAGGTGGGTCAGGGTGGCGGCAAGTCCGTTTTGGCGAATATTGCCTAAAACAGTGCCGAACGTGACGATTGCGCCGCCTGAGCGACTCATCCGCTGGGCAGCCTTGCGAGTATTACCTAGTCCCTGGCTCACGTAGTTTTTGACTACCCTCTTTAAGCCAGAAGTGTCTCCTGATTTTACCGCTTTCTGGAAGCCTCGCTGACTTTGATTGAAGCGGTTAGCGGATGGGGTTTCGGTAGGATTTGGCGCCTCCTCGCCTCCCTCTCCATCAGGCTCTTCGTCATAGTCGGAATCTTCGGGCTGCTGATTGGGATTTTCGTCGGCCGGCTCTTCGTCCATCCAATCGGGTAGTAGCGGGATAGACGGCTTCGGGCCTTTGCGGTTGGCAGATGTTCCCATAATATCAGGCAGTTAGAGGTGGGTTTGAGCTTAACAAATTTTTCAAGGTTTGCTTGGTTTGCGGGTCTTGCAGGAGCTTGGTGAAGAGTAAAGAACGGGCAGCTTTGCCTTCCGTAGTGGAAAAACCAGCTAATTTACTTCCCACCCATACGCCCAAGTCTTTCGCCACTACCGAGCTTATCATTTTCACAAATTGTGATTCCAGAGATGGTTGATGCTGAATCAGATAAAACGCCCCTTCGACTGGCTTAGGAATGCTTTGCCAGTCTTGGATAGTGACGCTTTCCTTTTTTAGTTGCTCGAATAGGAGTTGGGCGTGGGCAGAAGATAAGGCTCTAACGTCCGCCTCGTGGGTGGCCATCGCTATTCGACTACCAGCTAACAGTGCTGTGTAAAGCGGCCTTAGCGATGGCGGAATTTCTTCGGCAGTGTGGTAGCTAACTACCCGTTCGCGGGAAATGAAGACGTATGGCCTTAAATCCGTCTCGGCCAGAGCGGGGGCGAAACCAGCCCACTGCTGTAAATCATCTTTGGGGAGCTCCTCAACGCCACTTTCTTCTCCCTCGGTTGGCTCCTCGACACGGCCAGCCTTTGCTTTTGAAGTTTTTTCTTTCGCTTCCGGTTTTTTGGGTTCTTCGGCGGGCTGCTCTAACTGCTGGATGCTTATGGAACGGCCTTCGGGAGACGAGGTGACATCCGCTATCACTTGCTCGTATTTGTCTCCGTGGAAGGTCTCTAGGAGCATCATTTTGGCTAATGCGTCGAGCTGTACCTTGTCTTCCAACCCATAGATTTTGGCGACTCGCATCCGCAGGAAAAGCTTGTTGAGGAAGCGCTTTATGTTGCGCGGGTTTCCACGCAGCTCCTTGGCCAGCGTAGTCCCCAGTTGTTCGGCCACGTTGAGCACGCTGCGCAGATCCTGGTTTTCGTTGCCTAGCTGCTCGGTGATGAAATCGTAGGTTAACTCCCGGTTGTCGTAGGGCGTATCGCGGCCGGCTTCAAACGTCAGGCAAATTTCGTTGAGGCGGTTTTTGTCATTCTGCAAATGGTTTTGCAGAAGCAGAAAACGTATATAGTTCTGGGTTTGAAGGGAATTGAGCGATGGAACCCGAATGGGAATCTGAATTAGCTTCTCCAGGTAGTGCTTGGTGTAGTCGGCCTGCGAAACGGGTAAGTCGGGGAAGTGCCGGCGCACCGCGTACTCAATCATCTGCTCATCAGCGGCTATGATAAAAACGGAGCCCTCAACAAACAGAAAGAGCTTGACCGCTTCCAGAATATCTATCACCGCTCCGGGCAGGCACCGGTCGAGGTCGTCAACCAGCACAACCAGCCGCTCCACGCTCGACTCTTTGATCAGTTCCTGCAGTTCCTTGCGAAACGCCTGTATTTGAGCAGGCACCGTAGCTTCTTCGGGCTTCAGCCACGGGTCGTCGTCGTCGGAATCAAGCTTGTCGCCAACCAGCCCTTTCGCACCCGCGGCCAGACCAGCTAAACCCCAAAGAGCCCCGGGGGGCAATCCGACCGCAGCCGTGAGGGCCAAGCCTCCTGCCGTCTTCGCAGCTTTTAGCCAGTTGATGCGCTTGAACAGAGACTTGCCTTTCTTCAATGCTTCAGCACCTATACCTTGCTTGTCCAGCAGAGCGTGGACGACGGATTCCATCAGGGCCGATTTGGTGTCCTCATACCCTTGGTATAACCAGCCGTTGAATGTCAGGCAAAGTGTTTTCGAGTCATCTTTCAACTCAGACTCGATCAGTGAAAGAATAGACGTTTTGCCAGCACCCCAGCTCCCCTGAATGCCAATGGTTATAGGGCGGAGCTCATCTTCTCGGATAATCTCCACGATGGTTTGGGCAATTCTGCGGTGACCCAGCAGGTCAACGTCCGTTTCTCTGTCACTCCACATAAACTATTGGGGGATAGGCGTTTTGTTCATAAAGCTTCGGCATCCATGATACCATTGGTTCAAAAGTGGTGACTAATGCTAACTCCCACATGGAGCTAACCCCGGCTTTACTCAAATCCGCCAGATATGGGCATTAATAGTGGGCATAGACTGCCCTACTACCCTGCCTCTGTTAACAGGGAACTGATTGGCTGTTGAGGCCACAGTTGAGTTGTCGAGAACCCTAGTAGGTGGTATTGGACTGGGCGTTTGGCCTGGTGTGCCCTTGTCTGACGGCCCCTTATTATTAGCCATTGCCATAGGTTCCTAACATGAGACAAAAACCATTTCTTCTATTTCAATATCACTTTCCGTATTAACTACTCGACTCGGGCTTCACCAGTAAAAATATTGGGTGATGCCTTTAAACCAAAGTGAACGCGCGTCTCAGAAATGCATTCTGGGACTAAGCATTATTATTTATATCCTTTAATTCAAAAAAGAGTCCGGTAATACGGATTGTTGGCTCTCCTTTGGAGCCCCATTCCGCCCGATCCTGACTTCCCTCCTTCAATGTCGAGCTGCCTCAAGCCTGGATAAGCCCAGTAAGGCAGAGATGTTCTTCTAAGTGTAGCTGCTTTCTTTCATTTTTACACAGCCCCGGAACGCTTTGCTGTCACTTGGTTTGGCGCTTGCTCTACTTTCCGCAAATCACAACCTGTTGGCGCTTACTCATTGATCAAAAATATTGAAATTCTGCCTTTTATCGTTTTGCAAGTCCGCCTCTGGGTATATTATACGATTTCAATTTAATTCCAATATTTAAACTAGACTCTAAAAACTTATCGAATGGTAGGATTAACACTTTTCAACGCCCTGATAAACGAGTAAATCAAAAAGTGAGGGGGATTTGTGCCACTTCTTGGATGATTTTAGAATTCTCGCTAGTATACTGAAATGTATGCGGAGTCCATAGGAAACTCAGCCGGGTGGTCAAAAAGTTGCTAGTGGATCTACCCCTAGGACGAACCCACCTCGGGGCACCCAGCTATCCGCAGTGGCGACAAGAAATTACTGACCGGGACCTTATTTCTAAAAAAACGCCACTCGATGCCTTTTCAAGACTAGTTGACCCAATGACGGCTACCTACACCTACTGCTCTGGAAGTTCTGCCTCCCAGTCCCAGCTTCATGGCGGTGTTGTGGCTGACGACCTGTTGGACGCGTTTGCAATGGTCGATCCTCGTGCGGGTGAGGCGCAGGTCATGCCGCAGAATACCACAAGCCCATCACATCCCGTCCAGATTGCCGCTTAGTCCAATTTGACCCCTAAGGAGACTGTCACACTTTTAATGCGCTCCATTTTTCATGAATTCCTCAAAACGGTGTCAGGTACTGGATCTGGGCAACGGAAATCGGGAAATTATCGAAAAGGCTGTTGGAACAAAGTGACTGATGGTAAAAGGGAATTAGCAAAAACGGGACCGCCTGGATAAAAGAGGACTTCAGTAGACTTCCAGCAACTGCCCGTAGGGATCGGTCTCCAGCACTATTTTCCCGTCGGTATCCAGGTATTGCAGCACGGCGGTGTATAGCCCCGTTGGCACTTCGCTGCCGATGGTCAGCCTGCCCGGCCCAAGTGGATTAGGTGCCAGGACTATAGGGAGCACCGAACCATAAAATGTTTTGGAAGGGTCGCTGGTGGGCGTGAGCTTGATCCGGGGGCGGTTGGGCAGGTTTTGGGTCAAGTTGTAGGTGATGGGCACTGCCTGGCTGCGCCCGATCCTGACGGGTTCCTGCAAGGAACAGGGCATGGCATCATCGCCGATGGTACCGATTCTACCAGCAGGTGCATTTCCCGCGCGTACGTTGAGCCGGAAGCAAAAGCCCTGGTCTTTGCCGAACTGGTAGAGCCGCATGACGTACTGGCCCGGCACCATGGTGTTGGGGAGCGTAATGCCCAGGCGCAGCCCGTAAGGCTCGAAGGTCAAGTTGTCCAGCGGCGTCTTCACGCCGTGGCGGTCGGTCAGTTCCAGAACGATATCGCCCTCGAACAGGTTATAGCCTTCCATGAAAAAGGTCGAGTTCACCCTGGCCTCCTGACCGTAGAAAGTTTTTTCCTCATAAGAAGAAAGATAGGCCGGGCCTTTCACCAGGATCAGGGGCTGCGGGGTTCTAATTGTTTTTCCATCGGCCATTTTCAACTCTATATCGTAGGTGCCGGGTGCCTGACCCGCTAAACGTTGGCCCGTTGGCTCAAACTTCGTCAGGTGGATGAAAAGATTATTGGCCTGCTGCTCCCAGCCAGCATAAATTCGGCTGCTGTCTATATTAATTACTTCCTTCGTCATTCGATTGATCAGTTTCGCTGACTTGGGAAATGCGTTCGCATACAGGTTGATTGCTGGTATGTGGAAACCACTGCCCCCGTTGTACAGAACATATTCGACAGGTTTACCCATCACCCCCACTTCAAACGGGCTACTGGGAATAAGTTTTATTTTGTAAACGGTCGCGTCATAATCTCGCGTACCCTTAAACCCCACTAGCACGTCTTGGCAGTCCTTGCACTGGCCGATAAACACCCTCGGCCAAGAATTGAAAACTTGGGCGTTTTCGGTAAGCTCCACCGAAGGCTCCATGTCGCTAAGAAGGACGGGAGGCACCTTGATAGTGATGACTAGGTTCCTCTGGTCGATGGAAACGTCCTTTCTGGGTATGCCGGGGAATGAAATAGAGAGTATGCGCGGCTTGCCATCGGTCAGCGGGTCGGGCTCTATTTTATCCGGCTTACAGGTGAGCAGCGTTACGGCCAAAGCCAGCCACAAAAGGGATTTGATGCGCTTTTCCATGAGTTTAAAAGAATACTCTGGAAGAAACCTACTAGCCACAGTTTCCTTCCAGAGTATGATGATATATCAATTGCTTTTGACCAACTTCTTGGTGATGGCTAATCCGTTTACGTTCAGTCGGTAAAAGATCATACCCGCACTCAGGCCAGGTGTTTGCACGGGGTATTTGTAAGTACCCCTGGCGTGGATGTTATCCGTAATTTTGGAGATAACCTCTCCGTTCATATTGATCAACTCCAACTTCACCATACTTTGATTTGGAATAGTGAATTCGATGGTAAACTCCTTATCGAAGGGTACCGGGTAAGCCTTGGTTGAAAGTCCGAGTTCCTCTTCATGCCACTCTTCCAGTTCGGCCACTCCCTCCCGGCAACTGCCACAGTTCGTGTAGATGGTCTGGGTGATTGTCCATTTGCCGGAACCATCCTTGACCAAACAGGCATAACTACCTCCGGTACTGCCCGACAGGTTGTAGTTTGTTCCTAACACTAGGAAATCTGAATTGGGTTTAGGATTGGCCATGTTCAACCAGCGGTACTCTGAGTAGGTACCAGATACGGTGAGCGTCCAGTTGCTGCCCGATTTGCTCATGGTCACCAGAGGAGGCAGAAACGCCCCCAACTGGGTATAGCCATTGGTGGCCGCTCCTATTTTAGTATTCCAATAGCCTCCGATTGTGCTTAAAGCACTACTTCGATCTTCCCTAAAATGTACCAGGTCAGTTGCGTCGCGATAAGCATAGCCCAATGGATCAGTGATGACTCCAGTATAACTATAATCACTTGAGGAGCCATTTGATCCATCAATGGGCGAAATTGTCAAGTCGTTTTGCGCCGAAGTGACATCTGAGCGGGTAGTACTCCCGGGAGGATTTTTGCCATTAAACGAGACTTCGGATACTAGCCAGCGCAGAGAGGAGGAAAAATCTGCCCTTGATTGGTCAATAACATAGTCTATCCGATCTTTATAATCTGTACGGGAAGTTGCGGAAATGGGAGTGGTAGTTAAATCATTATCCGATTCTCCCTGGTGCCAAAGTACGGCCTTTGCTCCAAAAACGGAAGCGTAGTATTTCAAAGTTGTTTTAAAGTCGAAATAGGGTTGTGCTGCACCTGTATAGGTAGTGTCGCACCACACTACACCTGTGTAAATGTTGGCAGTAGTGTCCCCCGCAGCGCTCCTCTTCCAATTATTTGAAGTTGACCCGCTCGCTGCTGCATTGAAAAAAGCAATAGGCAAACCCCCACTCGGACTACCGGATTGCAGATCCTGCCCTAGCTTGGCCCAGCACCAGGAATTGTTACCGCTGGGTGCTATCCGATTATACCCGGAAAGGGGAGACATTACCGGATAGGGGGGCAAACTGTCGTTGCAGGGTTCCCAGGCATTGTGGCTTACAACTCCATCATAAGTACTCAAAGAGGGCAGAGACCAGCTACTTCCATTGGGTGGATTTCCCTGCGCGTTGGATTGCCCGGCAATCACATAAACATCGCCCACGCCAAATTTTATGGCGTTTGACGATCCGGCGCTACTGGTCGCTATGTTATATACCCTTACATTTACGGTATACCAGCCAACGGGCAGGTATATCGTGGTTTTGAATAGCCCGTAAGTGGGATTCGTCACAATGGTCGTGTAGTTCTGGTAGGTGGAATGATACGAACCGTCACTCACGTTAAGTCTCAATACATTGTACTCGATGCGGTAGTTGGCAAGCGAAGTGCCGACGTATTGTCCGGCCAACGCGACGGGAGTAGTGCTGCCCGTGGTCTGGTAAACCCCGCCGATGGGCAGCGAGATATACATCTGGGCTGTCAGAAAATTGGGCAGGACCAGCATCATCAGGAAAATTAGATATCGTTTCATGTTTCGAGTGTTAGGATCAAAATGGAACTACTTGTTTAGGTACCCGGCGAACTCGGTCACATCAATTAACGGAATCTGCGCACCGAAGCCTTCGTTAAGGACTTTAATAGTCTCGTTAGCAATGACCGCATGACCGAGGGTGGAGGGGTACAGGCCGTCGTCGGAGAAAAAGTTCCCCCCCACGCCACCGCTAACGGAATATCCGTCCGCAGTTCGGTAGCCACCGAGGTGGACCTTCTCGTACAGGGCTGCCAGGTCCACTACGAGCAGTCCGTTCTCCTGCGCCTCCCTTTTGATCCGCGCGTTGACAGCGTCCGGCGAACCGCCCAGTATCTCCCTGGCATCGGCCACATCGCTGTCCTCAAGGGTGAATTCAAAGCTTCCCCCTTTCTTAGCGTACTCGAATAATAATTCCGTATTTTTGGTAGGTAAGAAAATCATGTCGCCCGTAATCGTTTCGGTTCCCAGTATGCCCTCCCGGCGGCGATTGATGGTCACTTTGGCCTTGGTCTGGTTCAGCTTCTGCTGCGTGAACCAGTTAAAGTAGGGTAAGTGCCTGAAGTCGGGAATGGTGAATACCACTCCCTTCGCTCCGGCTGCCTTGGCCCTTTTGGCTATGGTCACCGCCAGGGGAGAGGATTCGGAGGAGGCATGGGGCCAGCTCATGAACACGTTGTTGCTCTTCACATTCTGGTCCATCCAGCCGTCGTACCCAAAAACCGACAACACGATGGCGGGACGACGCGACTGGAGATTCTCATCCATCAGGTCGAGGTAGGTGTAGCGGTACCTGTTCTCCCGGGGTTTCAGCCGCCACAGGAAAACCATGTCGTCGGTAAAGCCCCGGCCCAGGTCATCGTAAATCCAGCCATTCTCACTGGGCGAGAGCGTCCCGCCGATTCCGGCCCTGTCCAGTTTGGGAGCGGCAAAATTTTCAACTTCCTCCCCCGTGTAGGGTACCAGTTCCGGGACATTCGATGCGGGCAGGATGGCCAGGTCGTTGGCGACTTCTTTCCATCTCGGACCGGCGGCAGTACCTGGCTCGAGTTTGAGAAAGCCCGTGCCGTTGCTGTGGGCGGGATCGAAGAGCGGGGAATCGAAATCCCTTAGCCCGATCTGCCGCGCCACCAGATTCGGGAAGGCAAACTGCTGACCCTGCCGGTACAGGCCTCCGTCTTTCCAACCCGCCGCCAGTCCGTCGCCAAAGACCAGCAGGGTGGTGGCGCTACCGGGTGCTTTTAACTGGCCCAGTCCCGTAAATTTAGAATCCCCGGAAAGCCAGTTCTCCAGAGGGTCGGTCTTGAACGCCACGGTGGAGGTACCCACTACGAATTCGGGTTCGACCAGTCGCTTCAAAAAGACGGGCTTTTCAACGCTGGCAAAAGTGTTGCCCGTTGACTTTGTGCTGTCAGCACCTGAGGCGGGTGGTACTGTCCGCACGGGGCTGGCGTGAGTGAACGCCTGTTGCGTAGCAATGAGCAGCAGGGCAAGCACCCAAAGGGAGGACGAAAATTGTATTCTCCGTTTCATGATATTTTTTTGAAAATGGAATCGTATGAAGAAAAAAGAAGCAAAATCACCAGACGGAGATTGGTCCGGTAATCGCTGCGGAAGGCAGCCAACGTGATTGGCAGGATTTGGTGAAAATAGCTTAAAGCTTTACGCCAAGCGACACTCAGGAGGACGGAAGGAGACCTAAGGTAGGAGTTTTCCCATAAGTTAGCGCTGTCTAAAGGTTGAAGAGTTTTTGGACTATCTGCGAAAGCTCCCACGTTTTGTTAATAAACTGGCGCGGGCCGTGCTATTCTTGGAACAGGTTGTTTTCGGGATTTTGGTAAAGTAATTTTCTGCAAAAAAAACTATCCTGCTGTTACGTTTGATAAACTCAGATTCGGCGTAAAATATGAAGGGTAAGTCTGCGATCGTACTTTACTTTCTTTATATTCATCCCATTTTAGGAATTTGAAAAAAAAGCTGAACTACGTATCGGAAAGAATCTAAACCCTGTTGTCCAAAAGAGGGCAGGGCTTTTTTGACCTTGTGAATATAAGAAGCGGGTACCGGCAACGAAATTTTTTTAGACTAAGGCTTCCGTGTAATTGACGAAGGGGGCTTTGGAATAGACAAAGATTTTAAAAATAGTCAGTTAGCCAGTGCACCGGGCAACTACGGACTGGTACGCCCGATAGAGGTGATGATAGATCAGAAGTTCATAGGTGCGCTGGTTGGTGGCAAACAGCCGGTTGATCGACATATGGATCAGGCTCCCCAGGTATTCCCTAAACTCCTCCGGCCTGTTTGTCTGATAATAGTGTTTGACCGTTTCCAGATCGGCCCCCATGCTACGGGTCCGCAGCCTGAAGATTTCCTCGGCTTCCTCACCCAGGACTGATTCAGGCGCATTGAGCGACTGCTCCACGCTCGGGCGATTGACCCGGTATTTTTGAGCCAGCGATTGCCGAAGTTCCTTGGTCGCGCCGTGTTCGTTGGTGAATCGTTCGTACGCGCTTTGGCAAAAGGCCACCTTCTGAGCCAAGGTCAAGCCTGACGCCGCCAGATACGCTTCCACACTCCGACAGGCACACGGCAGAATCCCCGATTCGGCGAGTGTAAGTTGGAGTAGTTGGCTGACCGCTTTGCTGTCCAGCCAGAAGATCTGTTCGGTTACCTCGATGAGTTCCTGCCCGTAGCGTTCCAATTCTCGCTGGTAGGTGTCGAGTTGTATGGAATGAACTTCCCCTGAAATGAGAAAAGGGTTCAGTCGGCGGTAGCACTCCACCAGCATCGGAGCATAATGAGCCACATCGTTCAACCGAATGCGAAAGCGAAGGTGCGGCTCTGGGTCGGCAAAGCGGACAAAGAACCAGTGCGTCGCTTCATTGCGAAGTTCCCCATTGGCCGCCCACCCGCATAACGCCGCTAGTAGGGCTGGCGTGGTGGACAGACCACCATATACTTTCAGGTAAAGCCATTCGCTACCGGGCCCGAAAGCGCGTTGCACGGTAACGGGCGGCCTTTCTGGAACAGCCCTCGAAGGGCTTTCCAACCCTGGGTTCATAAATGGGATGACGACTTCGTGCGTGAGCCTACCGTCGGGGCCTTCCACTGGGCATTGATCGGGCGTTCGGAGCCATTCGATGACGCGGATGGTTCCCAGGCGTTGCAAGGTAGAGACGAATAATTCGCAACAGATTCTCGAATCCAAATCAATGAATAACTCCTGATCACCCTGCATGAGTGCCACCAAACGGGGCAATCCTTCGCTGCCCCGTAGCCGAGCGGCGTTCTGCTCGGCGGAAAGCGTGGATGATAAGTCTGCCCGTGATAATTGCCAACTCCCCTCCTGCAGCACGGTGTTGCGGTAGACGACTCTGGGTAACCGCCGCGCCTTGTCGAACGCTCCCCAATGCCATTGCACGGCGAAGGGAGCAGCCTGAGCCTGTAAGTCGCACAAAAACCGGTAAATGGGCAAACCGTCGCGGTAATCATGGGCGGTGGTCAACTGGGGCACGACTTCCTTGTCCAGGCGCTTCGAGCGAATGACCACACGTTGGCCATTCGGGACGGAAACCAGCAGGTCGTCCAGATGCAACTGCTGATCGGCAGGAAGTTCCGAGTGGGTCATGTAGGGAATTTCGTAAGGACGCAGGTGGGGACGTCCCACGACATTGCCCGTTCGGGCATGGGGCAGGTGCGCAATCTCGGCGTAGATGAGGTCAGGTCGCTGGGCTTGCTGCCAGACCATTTGCTCGGTTACCATACGGGCCAGCCGTTCGTCGATGGCGCAAAATCTCCCCATCAGGGTAAAGCCTGAGGGACCGCTGAGGGCTTTGAGCAGAAACCGAAAGTCCCCTTTGTCGATGGCTGAAGCCGAGGTCGCCAGAAAGCTGCCGAAGGCGTAATAGCTGGGCGGAAGCGGAACTTTGCTTCCGCCCAAAAGCGACAGGTCGTGATCGGTTATTGCGGTTGGCTGGGAGCCGCTGGCCAGGAACCGAGTGTACAGGCGCAGCCTCAAATCGTGCAGTTCGTCGCTTTGATAGGCATGTGCCGAATGCGTGAGATTGGAGATAGGTAGACCTTCGATTAGTTTTTCGGAAGAGCCGAACGATTCCAGGAATTCGCCGTAACCCACGCCCGTGTCTCCGTCGAGCGCCAGGAGCAGCGGCACTTCCTGTTCTTCATAACGTGCGTAAAAGCGTTTTTTGAAAACAACCAGGTCGGTGGGTTCAGGGTTGAAACGATTTAAAACATGCAACGGTCGCAGGGTTTGCTGAAGCTGGTCGTAGACTGCCTGGCTGAATTGGTTGATTCCTCCCTCGATTAAGGTGTCGGTTTGTACCACGGAGGCCGCCTTGGGATTAAAGCCGAACTGTTTGGTCAGAATGGCCGTGACTTCTGGCCGAACTGTTCGGTTGTCTTCGGTTTGCGCGAGCAGGTCGTGAATCCGACGCAGGGGCTGCAACAGCTCTGGCGGAGTCGAACGCTCGGACAATTTTCGAACTAAGGTGGGTAGGGGGCCGTCACCTGTAGGTGATGGCGAAAGCTCGCTACTCAATAAGCCGTCCTCGACCAATTGCCTAATAAATTCGCAAGCAGACGCCAGCGATTCGTCACTGGCAACGGCCTGCGCTAATTCCGGTACCGTTGCGCCAAGCTTGGCCCGCTTCAACACGGAGAGAATAGTGGGGTTTGCGGGTACTTCGCTGGCGAAAAAACGACATTGCCCATCTTGCGAGCTTCGCTCGGTGTAGCGGAGCCTATCTCCCACTTGGTAAGCCGTTCGGTTGGCGTAAAAACGAATTTTCTCTACGATTTCCGAGTGAGTTGTCAAGGCAAATGCCAAATAGTCCACGGTCTCTGTATCAAGTCGTTGACGCGAAGCGAATTTCCGTTTTTGGAAATCAAAAGTTGTTTTGAGCGCGGTGCAGCCAATGGTCCCTCCCGCAAATAGTCCGAACGGAGTGCATCGCGTACTCATCCGCAGTACGTACTTGAGCAGGGTGGCTGCGATTTGGGCATCGGCTTTATGGTCGCCCCGAAGATGCGCCCCCATTGCGGGGGAAGCTATTTCGATGGATTGGATTACGCTTTCCTCCTGCAACAGCCTGTTTAAGCCGTCCTTTTCCAATGTTGTCAGCAGCCGTTGGATTGATAGGAGCGGCTGTCGCATCCAGTAAAATTTAGCTCCTTGCACAGCAATGGATTCAAGTATGAGCGTATTTAGTTGAATGAAATAATACTATTTTTTCGGATTATTGACATTCGCTAATATTTGAATAGAAGTGGTGGGAACAGTTTCGCAAATCTGAGAGGTCAATGTTTGATCTCTCAAAAATTTATTTGGTTTCAGGGGATTTAAAACAGCCGTTCTTGTTTTGAGATAATAAAAAGAGTTCATGGTTGAATGTTTTTGGATTAATTATGGAACTTATTGCAATAAGAACCCTTCCATAGAGATAGTCCAAATTTTTTATACCAAAAGATACTTTAAAGCGATAAAGGACTACTTAGAATAGACGAAGCCTAGCGTAGATATGGAATGTACTTTTTAACTTCCTCCCGGTATTTCTGGCCAATGTCCAGCTTGATGCCGTTCGACAGTTCGATTTCGTTTCCGTCAATGATGCGGATTGCGGCGACCCTGATAATGTAAGAGCGGTGGATGCGTACGAATATAGGAGGTTGAAATACCGCTTCGGCCTGACCAAGATTCAAGTGAGTCAGCAGCATTTTGTCTTTGTAGTAAACCTTAACGTAATCCTTCCAACCCTCCACGTAAAAAATCTCCCCGTTGGGGATTTGTAAAATCCTCTTCCCATCTTTTAACCAAACTACTTCTCCGGGTGTATGGGGATTCACCAACTCCCAGCTGGACTGATTGTGCAACGTCTTTTTTTTTCGAAACCGAACTACCGTTTCCATAAACCGCTCAAACGCGATGGGCTTTGTCAAGTAGTCCAGAGCGGAAAAGTCGTAGCTCTCAGCGGCATATTGGGGGTAAGCGGTGGTCAGGACAAACTCTGGACGGTCAGTCATTGGAATCCTCAACATTTCCATGCCTGTTATCTCGGGCATCTGGATATCGAGAAAGACTAAATCCGGCTTTAGGTTATGAACCACATCCAGGGCCTGGTGAGCGTTGGCGCAGATGGCCACGATCTCCAGATCGGGTACTCGGTTTACGTACACCTCGATTATGTCGCGGGCCGGAGGTTCATCATCGACAATGACGACTCGGTAGGGTTGTTCCATGTAGTGGGAGTGTTACAGGTCAATGGTCAGGTTTACACGGAACTCGTGGGTTTGGGAAACGATATCTAATCGGTAGCGACCTGGATAAAGTAGTTCCAACCGTTTACGAACGTTGTTCAGGCCAATTCCTCCTGCAACACCCTTTTTCTTTTGGGCAGATGAGGTGCTGTTGGAGACCTCGAGCCAGAGCGTTCCGCGAACGATACTAAGATTGGTACGAATCCACCCTGCCCGTGCGCTTGCCTCAAGTCCGTGTTTAAAAGCATTTTCCACGAACACAATCAGCATCAGAGGCGCTATGGTGCGACCTTCGGATTCGCCTGTTACGGAGTAAGTTAGGTTAGAATCCGCTTCATGCCGGATGCGTTGTAACTGCATATAACTGTTCAGGAACTCGATTTCCTTGTTCAGTGGTACAAAATCCGACTTTGTCTCGTAGATGGTGTAGCGCATTAAATTGGCAAGCCTGAGAATTGTATCGGGTACTTTGTCGGGTGATTTTATCGAGAAAGAGTAAATGTTATTGAGCGTGTTGAACAGGAAGTGCGGGCTGATTTGGGCTTTGAGAAAATCGAATTCCAATTGCAGTTTGTCTTTTTGGAGCTGCGCTTCCCGGGATTCTGCCAGAATTTTTTCCTTTTCAAGTTGGTTTTCCTTGGCTTTAATGGTAAACAAATCTTTGACTATTTTTAAAAATAAAGGATACAATACGTAGCTATAAACCAGCGAGTAAGACATTATCCCCACGATAAAATAGTCGAACGGGGCTTGCCAAACCGAAAAAGTAGGGAAACGCCTTGCCTGTGCAGTATAGAACTGAGGCAAATCAGAGAGGGAGAAATAACTTAAAAAAAGTGATAGCTGGTAATATAATATGACTGAGACCACCAAATGAACTGCGACAAAGCCCAGGATAAGCCAAAAAAATTGGAAGCGGAGCAAAATAAACCGGTGGATCAATTTTGCAATTGTCAAATAGATTAGGAAGACCAAAAGAGCATAAACAATCGTGGCAGAGGTAATATAAAGAGACCGCGCAGTTGGGTCAGACGAGCCGGGAGAAATATATGACTCTCCTCTATAGATTACTAGGATGACTGTTGTCCACATTAATAGGTGCCGCGCAATCCGATAGCGCGGTGCCGGGTTGATCAGCAATTGAAGGAAATGGTTTCGATCGCTTGAAAATTGCATAGAAGTGCTGCCGCTGCTTCCGAAGCGACGTTCGTTGTGATGTAAATTTGTACATATTGATTCACAAAAGACAGCCATGTTGCATGGCTCCTGATTTGTTGGAAATGGTCTAAAATAAACTCGATGTAGCATCTAAAAAGCGCCTGATAAATGATTAAAGTACGCTAAAATAGCTGTAAACGAACGTGTTTCTAAGATGGGTAGAGGTTGAAATCAGCCTTTCAGGAGCCATGCAACAAAGCTACAAAAGACATGAACTTACCACTTTTCTAACAAAAAAATAGAGCAATACCTCTGTACAAAAGACTAAGGCCCGCTTAGAATAGACGAAGGCGTAACAGCGGGGAGCATCAGAAGGGGGGGGCAATTGGTCAGATAGCGCTGCTGTCTCCAGACAGAACTCTTAATTGCCCGAAACAGAATTACTTAGATTTTTTCTTCCCTTCCATTCCCTGCGCCGCCGCTCGCTTTATTAGCTTCTGCAAGAATACTGTCTGCTTGGGCAGCGATTTCTTTACTGTCGTTCTTTAAACGAAGGTATTCCTCCCAGTCTTCGACCGAAACCAGCACGGCGACGGCCTTGCCCTGCCGGGTGACCAGGGTAGGCTCGTGGAGGTAAGCCGCGCGGTTTAAGAGATCCGAGAGCTGGTCGCGCATCTGCTGGGCGGTCACTCTGTTGATTCTATCATTTTCCATAATTCTGTAAGATTTAGGTATTCATTCAGAAAACACGTATTTAAAGAAATACTGGAATATACAAAAAGGGTTGTATGATAGAAAGTAAAATTTACAAGAATCTTACGATTTAGTTAATAAATACAAAAACAAAGGAATATATTTTGTTAAGGAACTTACAAAATAGCAGACAAATAATTATTTATTTTACATTTTACGAACGGATGTTTAAAAATATTACTTCTGATAATTCTTAGTTATCAGAAGTAATATTTTCGCTATATTTGGCCTGAACTAAGAATTCGTTCGTGATGGAGCTATCGGATGGAAAAGAAGGAGCGCTAATCCGGTTCGCCGACAAGGTAGGCCGGTACGTCGAGGCCGGCCTGGAGGGGGCCCCCAACACCCGGCGGGCCTACCGGGCCGACCTGCGCCACTACGCCGACTGGTGCCAGCAGCACGGGGTGGCCGCTCTTCCGGCCGAGGCGGATATCCTCTCGGCCTACCTGGCGCACCTGGCCGACGGTAGCAAGTGGGCCACCATCCAGCGGCGAATGGCGGCCCTGCGCAAATGGCACGAACTCAAAGGCGAGCCGTTTGTCTCCGGGCACAAGCAGGTGCAGGCCGTGCTTGAGGGCATCCGCCGGAGGAAGGGCGTGCGCCAGAAACAGGCCCCAGCCTTCGAGCTGGACGAGTTCCGCGCCCTGGTCCAGTCCCTGGATCCCGACAACCCGACCGAGCTGCGGGATAAGCTGGTGCTGCTGCTGGGCTTCACCGGAGCCTTCCGGCGCTCCGAGCTGGTTGCCCTCGACATCGGGGACCTGGCCTTCTCCCGGCAGGGACTCATCATCACCCTGACCCGCAGCAAGACCAACCAGTACGGGGAGGTGGAGCAGAAGGCGTTCTTCTTCCACCCCGACCCCCTGCTGTGCCCCATCCGGACGTTGGAGGCGTGGCTGGCCCTGCGGCCCCAGAGCGGGCCCCTGCTGGTTCGGTTTCGCAAAGGCAGCAGGCACGGCGAGGTGCGCCTGACCGAGGAGCGGTTGTCAGACAAAAGCGTGGACAACATCGTCAAGCACTACCTGGGCGTCGAGTACTCGGCCCATTCGCTCCGTGCCTCCTTCGTGACGGCCGCCAAGCTGAACGGGGCCGATGACCTGGAGGTGATGCAGCAGACCAAGCACCGAACCTCCGCCATGATTCAGCGCTACACCCGCACCGATGACATCCGCAGGTACAATGCCGGCAAGAAGCTGGGGCTTTGATAGGAAAGAAAAACTTCCACAGGTTTGAAAGTGATTCAGCTAAATAGATAGTCCCAAAGTGCGCTTATTGGAGGCCAAGCGGAACATTTCGTACGAATGTGGGCGCCCCCCCCTGTATCGGCTGGTGGATTGGCTCAATGAAGTGCCTTTGGCCAAGACACGTCAGGCCGCTTTTGTGCGATTAATTCCTCAAAATATTGCCCCGAATTGAATTCGCCAACAGTATCCAGTTGTAATGAGAACCTCTACAAGGGCGAGCCCGAAATCCTGGCCATGAACCGACTCGGCTACGACGCCGGTACAATCGGGAACCACGATTTCGACGGGGGGATCGACAACATGGTGACGCAGTTTGGCAAGGCCCGCTTTCCCCTGCTGATCGGCAACTACGATTTTTCCAACACCGCCCTGGACGGCCGGACCAGGCCATACCGGATTTTCGAGAGGGGCGGGATACGCGTCGGGGTGTTCGGGTTGGGGATCAAACCCGACGGGATGATCCCCAAAAGCGCCTTCGGGGAAACCAAATACCTCGACCCCCTGGAAATAGCCACCGATCTGGCAGCCACCCTCCGCCTGGACAAACAGTGCGACTGCGTCATTTGCCTCTCGCACCTTGGCTTCAGCTACCCCGATGACCGGGTTTCGGACTATACACTGGCCGCCGGGACCCGGCACATCGACCTGATTGTCGGGGGGCACACGCATACGTTCCTGACTGAACCCGTAGCCGTTCCCAATGCCGATGGGTGGCCCGTCTGGATCAACCAGGTCGGCTTCGGAGGCATCGACTTAGGCCGCATCGATCTCACCTTCGAGCGAGGGAAGGCTATCTTTGCGACGGGCAGAGCCGTTGCGGTAAGAACAGTGACAGTTAATTCTCCAATCAACATTCCATGAGAGCTAAACAAAGCTTGGGGTAATCCTGGTTAAGCGGCCGTCGTCATACTCTCCACTAACTGCGAACTAGCGTATTAAATAACGGCGATAGTAGGAGCATCAATTTTGAATTAGCGGGTCAAATCGACCACGGCCATGACGGGAAGGTGATCCGAATAATAGCGTCCTTCCTGTTGGTCGGTCAAGGTAGCGTGCTGTAGGACGCGTACCTTAGCGTTCACAAAGATGAAGTCGATCCGGCTTCTAATGGGACCCTTGCTCACCCAGAATCCACTAGAAGTGTTAACCGGCCCGTAATGCGGTGTTTTTGTTTGCATATAAGCATCCATCAGCTTTCCTCCCTCGACCACCTTCTGGTAGGTGATCGACGTGGGGGATGCATTAAAATCCCCGGTCAGGATAACGGCCCGTTGACCCGTAAGTGCGGTGATTTGGGCATGAAGCACTTCTGCACTTTTCTGCCTGGCTATATCACCCCGATGGTCGAGGTGGGTATTGAAAAAGTAGAACTCCCTGCGCGATTTTCGATCAGACAGCTTACACCACGAGGCGGTTCGCGGATAAAAAGCGTCCCAGCTTTTACTGCCCTTCACGTGAGGCGTTTCAGAAAACCAGAAAGTATCCGAGTCCAGTACCTTGAAACGATCTTTACGATATAAAATAGCCGTGTATTCACCAGCCTTGCCCTCCACCCGGGGCACACCATACCAGCCGAACTCCGGGAGAAGTTTCTCAAGATCGGCCATTTGATCCGCCTGTGCTTCCTGTAGGCCCACAATGTCGGCCTGATGGTACCTGATCAGACCGACAACGTTCTCCTTGCGAAACTCCCAGCCATTGATGCTGTCAATTGTATTTTTGTAACGGATATTATAGCTCATCACCCGCATGTTCTGAGCCTGGGCCAGGTAGGATGACAGGGCGATGGCAATTGTGATAAGGTACCTTAAAGATAGACTTCCCAGCATGCTCTTCATAAGGGCTATCGGTTAATAGGTGATTCATTTGTACGAGTAGCTATTCCGCTTTTTTACGGGATCGCTCCTCGCTTTGTCTGATGAAGTCAATTCCCTCCACCGTAAATTTCGAAGAGTCGTCTTTGGTCTTTTGGTAATAAGGAGAGTACATGCTTGCCGCAACGGTGCCCTGGTCTAGGTCGAACGCCAGAAGTCGGATGTACCCCCCTCCGAGGTCCTCATTCTGGTAGTTTTGAAGGATTTGGTACACTTTATTCCCCGCTACTCCCGTGTCGACCTTCATTGCCGAACTCATGACATGTCCGCTCAGTACAAACCGAATGTTCGAGTGCCTTTTGACGAGTCGCTCGAAAACCACCTGTGGGCTGAAGTCCCCGTAACCCGCATTGGAGCTGGCGACTTCGCCACGCGGCGTCAAATGGTAGTGTGTTACGATGATTACGTTGTAATTGAAGTATTCTTTGATAATATCCCCGGCCCAGTTGATCGGACCCATGCGGGGGCAAAACTCCATAGTCACCACCAGCCAGTTTGTGTCGCCAACCTTAAAAGTATAGTAAGCGTTGTCGCTTTTGCCAGGTTCGTAGCGGCCGCGTTGGTTTTTGAACCGGCTCACCGGAAAATATGAGTTGAATTTAAAGGTTTTTCTCAAATTCTGGTTCACATTGCCCGGTGCGGCGCTACCACTGTAAAAACCCACGGCCTCGGTATCGTGATTTCCCACGGCAATAGCATAGGGTATATGATTGACGTCCAGGGAATCATAACCCCTGCTGGCGATCTCCCAGTGGTCGTAATTATCGAAGTTCACCAGATCGCCAACATGTAGTACCATCGGTACGTTGAGGGAATCCTTGTGCTTGACTACCCAATCCATGCGGCTATAAAACATCTCCGGCCGTGCCCCCACTTCGGACTGCGTGTCAGGGAAGACGGGTATCGTGAATTTCTGGGCAAAACCACTGCTGGTAATAGCCACACAACATGCGAGTGGCGCTAGTAGTAACTTTATTAGGTGTTGCATGAGCAAAGGGATGATAAATGGCAAATGTTGGAAAAATGAGTGCGAAATCAGAAGCTGAATACCTGATGGGTTCTTTTGATTATTTTCCGTAGGCACTTAATTGGTCTTTTTATGCTGCCGGGTCATGACATCCCGCACCACCCTAAGATAGGAAGCGTCAGGATCGTCCCGGGTAGGTACCAGGTACCCCCCTTCACCGAGTTCGTTCCAGGCGTATAACAGCATCATGCGTTCCTGGGTGGTCTGATCCGGATGCCGATCCATCCAATCAAGGGCGTCTTCCAGAAAGCCTTCGAACTGAGCCGTCGTCCGGTCCGGGAAATACCAGCCTTCGGGTTGTGTCAGGCCATTGGCTCCTTCCCAGGGCCGTTTGTCCCATCCTACGGTCACTTCCGGTATGTAGGGTTGGGCGGGGGTACCTGCCCAGTTCTTTTTATGAGCTTCTACCAGCTCGGAATACGGATGGGCCTCCGAACCCGCCGAATAGCCGGGAATGATATTGTAGTGCGTTCGGTGCGTGAATCCAGGCGTCGAAGCGGAGCCGCATCCAGCTATAGACAAGCCGTTCAGGCCACCCCTGCCCGCAACAGCTTGCATGCTGGCTAAGCCTTCTTCTTCGATTCCCTTTACATTGAACAGTACGATCAAGGGTTTTCCTCCTACTTTAACGTATTGATTATCCCTGAAATAGGTCATCCAGTATTCAGTTGCTTTTTCCCAGTTCTCCGCCCCTATAATTTCAGAACCGGAGTGGTTGGCAACCAACAGGCCAAATTTTACCCTATGTTTGTTCTTTGCTTTCAGATACAGGTTCAGGCTGGTGTGGTGGGGTAGGTTCTGTATGGCCTCCGGATTTAGGGGTCCCTTGTTATCCCGCCAGTACCAGCAGAAAAGAAAGAAATCGACCCCGTTGTCTGCGGCAAGATCAATCTGCCTCTCCATGATTGCCTGAGAATCGTCCCTCCACCCCAGATGGGCGCCCGGTTGGAAAAATCTTCAACAAAGCGTCGGGTCAAGTGAGTCGGCGCATTTTTGGCCCAGGGTTCAGCCGGATTGCGAGCATGCCTATTTCGGCCCGCCCATCCGTCAAAATAGTATACCCCGATCTGAGCCCTTTTTCTGTTTTCGGTACCCTGTGCGCTACTGGGCCGGATGCCGCCGGCAAAAACGAGGAGGAAGAGCAGCCCGGATAGGTTCCATGGTCGTCTCATAGCTATGAAATGATTTAGGGTTTAAGATGAATTTCTCGTTAGTCAGTAACCGGACAGCATCGTCTGGTAATGAAACTATGGGCAAAGCCAGCAATATCAACGAGAAAACTAATCTGAGACAATCGGTTGGTAAACTTCCATCACCACGCCCCGGTCCCTTATAACCAGGGTGTCCGTGGCGGAGTAGGTATTCGTTCCATCCGAAAATTGGTAGCTCAGGTGAATCGCGTCACGTTTTTTATTCCCCCATTCGTCGGCATCGTCCAAGAATTTCCCGGTACCGGTGATTGAATAGGAGGCACCCTGCTTACTGCTTACCACACACTCGTTGCCAGAAAAGGTAAGGAGAAGGTTTAAGGAACCGGTAATCAACGATGAACGAATCACTCCGTTAACTGCGACCTGGTTCTTCGAGGTGGTCGTCAGTGTCCAGACCTCATCGGATGTGACAAACTGCTGCCGGTACGACGTGGTTTCGAGTTCCTGGCCGGCCGAACTCTTCACCGTGCTTTTTCCCCGATGGAAGTAATTCCCATGGTAAGGATTGACATACTTCACGGCAAACATGGTGAAATCTTTCGGTACAACTTCCCAATGGCTCGTAACTCTGCGGTCGGGCTGAGCAATGGCAGACTTGCCCCGAAGGAGGGAATCCAGATTCATTACCCCGGTAATTCTGATGGGCACCACGTAGGCAAGCTTAGTGGCTAAAGTGTCATCAAAAAAGGCGTCAGTCAATTGTACCTCGACATTGCCATTGAACTCTCCTGCCGGAATAATTAGTTCATTGGCAGAACTCAGAGTATAGTATTCTTGGGGCAAAGGATAAATCGGCTGCCCGGTCGAAGCGAAAGCTGCATTTTCACAGAGGGTGTTGTCCACCTCTATTTTAAAAATCCGATTAGCATCGTTTTGATAAACCCCGCCCATTACGGCCGATATCAGGAATTTGTGGTTGTTGTCATTCGAATTGTCGTAGATATCATCACCTAGCACCAGGGTCCGGACGGGATACTGATAAGGGAAGTAACCGGTCGTATATTCAAAGGCTGGAAAGGCGATTTCCTGATTTTTACAGGCAATCAAGCCGACGGACAGCAGCAGAAATAGTATCTTTTTCATATTAGAAATCTTGCAGGTTATTTTCATGGAAAAATAGGACGGCTACCAACCTTGGTTTTGAATCAGCGCATTGTACTTAACCACCTCCGTTTCGGGGAGAGGCCCATAATGCATGTACTCATTATTGTAAACACGGGGCTCGACATCGATTATCATAATACCTGTTCTATTGATGTTAACCCCCTTGGCTGTTTTTGTCAGATTTTCTTTCCAGCGCCGCAAATCCCAGAACCGAAATCCTTCAAAACTCAGCTCCAGCCTGCGTTCGTTCCGGATTAGTTTCCGCATTTCTTCTTTTGTCCCGATGGAGGCCAGGTAGGCGTCAGGTTGCGCGATGCCAGCGCGCTTGCGAATAGCGGCAATTACATCACGGACAGAATACCCCCACGCACCGGTTCCATCTGGGCCCCAGGCTTCATTGGCGGCTTCGGCATAAATCAGGAATAATTCGGTATAACGCAT
Organism: Salmonirosea aquatica; assembly: GCF_009296315.1. Classification (NCBI taxonomy): domain Bacteria; kingdom Pseudomonadati; phylum Bacteroidota; class Cytophagia; order Cytophagales; family Spirosomataceae; genus Salmonirosea; species Salmonirosea aquatica. The sequence goes on along the minus strand of NZ_WHLY01000001.1, from coordinate 167,354 downwards.
GTGTACCTCATAATGCTTCTGGGTGGTTGGAGCCACCGGATTCAGATTGACTTCTTCCACCAGAAGTTTTTTCAAATAGTATCCCGTCCGGGTGGATGTTTCCACCGAATCCTTAGCGTCCACTCCGCCCCCTACCCCCGTAGTGATCGTTTTACCCGAAAAAGTATTTCCGTTATAAGCAATGTACAGGCGTAAGCGGGGGTCTCGGTTTGCGTATGGTTTTGTGGGGTCATACTTGCTTTCCGGTTGTGTAATCGGATAGCCATTGGCGGCCGGAAAGGCATCCACCAAGTTTTGGGTGGGATTGACATTACCTCTGCCAAACAGTGAGGGGGGGAAATTGGCCTGCTCTCGCGCATTGGACGAAGCGACAGGGCTCCGCCACAAAATCTCCTTCTGATCGATCGGCGTTCCGGCAGATACATTCAGTGCATCGACCAGGGATTTGAGGTAAAATCTATGTCCGGCCGGATCAAGCCCGTTTAAACCGCCAATCTCCGAAAGTGCTGTTCCGGCATAATCGGCGGCCTTTTCCCACAAGGAGGGTTCATTGTGAAAGGCAGGACTGGCATTAAGTAAAGCAACACGGGCCCGTAAAGCCTTTACCATTCGGGCACTGATTCGCTGATTGAGTTCCTGCCCAAAAATAATATTGTAATTCACGACCGACACGTGCTCATAACCAGCGGGCAACTGGCTGGCAGTATTGATATTGCGATAATCATCCATCGTCAGATATTCCAGGGCTTTATCTATATCGGCATAAATCCGCTGGATGGATTCTTCAAAAGTGGCCCTGGGCAAATTAAAATTGTCCTGAACATTCAGGAACCGATCAAAAATGGGAATGCCCAGCATCTGCCCATTGTTTCCAGGCCCTGCCACTGTAACCAACAGATGGTACTGAAACAAAGCGCGCAACGCATGGGCTTCACCTTTAAACCGCTGCGTGTACATCCAGTTCAGTTCTGGTACCGACCCTTTCCAGTTGACCGTATCGATTACAGTAATGAACTGGTTCAGACTTTGAATGCCCGCAATGCAATTGTTCCATTGACTAACCGGATTAAAAATCGAGGACCACTGTCCGGTAGCCATACGTAGATAGTCATTAAGCTTGTTGTTGCTGACTGCATCATCTGTGGCGACATCATTGAAACTCAGATTATTGGTGGGGATCCTAGCATAAGCAGCCATCAGCACTCCCTCGGCAAAGGATGGGTCTTTATAGATTCGGTCTGAGGTAGCGTGGTTATCGTTCACGGGATCGAATAGTTCACACCCGGCTAATGAAAAAGCGATTAGGAAAAGCAGACTATATTTCTTCAAGGATATTGACATAACTTTAGAGAGTTTAGAACGAAGCATTGACACCCAGGGAAAACGACCGATACTGTGGTTCGCTACCAATATTCAATTCCCGAATATCCCGGTATTTTGAAACAGTAAGGAGGTTAGAGACATCAGCGAAGCAGGAGAATGACTTTACGTTTAGTCGGTTTGCTAGCTGAATCGGAAAATCATAGGTCAGTTGGAGGCGGTCTAGCGTAAAATAGTTGTCACGATATAGCCAGAAAGACGAGTTGCGGTAATTATTGTTACTGGCAATGGAGCTCAACCGGGGAAAGGTAGCCGTTGCTTTGGTGGCTTCGGTCCAGCGATTCATGGCATAGGTGGAATACTTGTCATCACTATCTACCCAAAAGTAGTCGTTCGATAGCATGCCATCGGCACCTGTTCTTCCATTGCCCCGAGCAAATAAGGTCAATCTTTTGTAAGCAAGCCTAAGATTCAACCCATACGAAAAGGGTGCCTGGGCTCTGCCGATACGCTTTTCGTCATTTGCATCAATGATACCGTCTCCATTTTGATCAATGTACTTGATGTCGCCCGGCCTGACAGTGCCAAAGGCCTGGACAGCGTGGTTGTCAATTGTGACCTGATCCGGAAAGAAACCATCCGCGACCAACCCGAACCGGGCATCCACCGGCTGCCCGGTTCGGTAACGATACCCATCCGCATAGAGCTCATCCTTTTTCTTTACTTTCGAATCGGCATACAAGGCATTTATTCCCAGTGCCATTGTCCAATCGCCAACATTTTGCTGGTAGGTGATCCCGATTTCCGCTCCCCGGTAGGTATTTTCATCAAAGTTCTGGTACGGGATATAACCGGTAAAATAGCTGGGATAAATGGTTTGCGGCCTCGTGATAATACCCGAGTACGTACTGGAAAAAATATTGGCATCAATTGATAGGCGCTTGGCAAACAGCATACTTTCAAAGCCCACATTGACTTCTTTGCGTTGTTCAAACGCAAGTTGGCTGTTCCCCCCGTTGATGGGTACAGTACCGGCTCTGGACCGGGTACCTTCGTACCAGGAATAACTGCCTGAATTGCCAAAGCGGTCATCATAGTAATAAAAGCCATCGATACCCGCGTCTGAGTTCATGGCTCCGCCTGATATTCGCAACTTCAGGTAATCCAGATAGGTGGCTGAAGAAAGAAAATCTTCGGCACTAATCACCCAGGCTAAGCCTAACGAGGGTGAAAATGCCGTCCGGTTTCCTTCGGGCAACTTGGGCGAATTGACATAAGCGCTGCTGAAATCCACCAGGTACTTATTCTTATAGCCGTAGGTCAGGCGCAGGCCCAGATTGGCATTCTTACTACCCTGCAAGTTTTCCTGCACTTTGTCGTTGGTTAGGAATCCCAATAATGAACCTGTTACATGGTGCGTCTCATTGAAGGTGCGGTCGTAATCGAACAACCCGTAAAACCCTATTCTTCTTCGATACGAAGCATTGTCGACATTTTGTGTTCCGGAACGCACATCTTCTCCAAATTGCCTTAGGTTAACAATACGGTCCTGTTCATCCCATACCGGCTCGTATACCGCATACTGATTGCTGATAAATTGATCGTAATTGGTAAGGTACTCAAAGCTTAAATTAGTATGGAAACCCAAACCTTTTATGGACCGACCCAAATCAAAATCAATGCGGTTGTTGAACGAAAAGGTACGCTGTAGCTGCTCAATTTCGCCCCCCGAATAAGCGGCGGCAATAGGGTTGGTTGGGTAACTTGTGGTACCACCAAGCAGATACATTCCGTCTATATCGCTTTTACGCTGCCTTAGCACAGCGTTTTCGGGATCAATGGTTGAAATGGGTAGTAAGGGCGCAAATAGATTGGGGCGCAAGGTGGCAGCATTCGACCAGTAATTCCCCTGCGGGCCCCGATTATTATTCAGAACAACCACGGCATCCAGAGCGCTTTTAACCCAGGGATTGATCCTTAGGTCAATATTTCCCCTAACATTGAAAATATTTGATTTCGCGGATTTTCCCTGCCCGAAATCATAAAGACTTCCCGTCTGAGTCCAGCCAATGTTGGAATAGTAGGTAGCGACCCTGTTTCCTCCCGAAAAGTCTAACATTGCTCTCGAAAATGGCTTAAAGTCGTTCAAATATTCACCAGAGTAGTAATCGACACTCGGATATCGGTAGGGATTACCGGCGCGGTAATTCTGGATCAACTCGGGGCTATACTGGAGGCTCAATCCATCATTCATTCTGGCTTCGTTATAAAGTTCCATATATTCGGCCGATGGCAGGTACTTAGGTAAGGCGGCGGGCTTGGATACCCCGTAAAAAGCCGAAGCGTTGATCTGCCTTTTATAGGGCTGCCCCCGTTTGGTGGTGACCAGCACGACCCCGTTGACTGCGTCATTCCCATACATAATGGCCGAGTTGATGTCTTTCAATACGGTAATCTGCTCCACTTCGGCCAGATTGATAGTACTGATGTCGCGCGGGAGTCCATCCACCACAAAAAGGGCATTACCAATGCCCCGAATATTAGAGCTTCCCAGCAGGCCGGGAAGCATACCCGTCATCGCGGAAGCTATGCTTTGGGTATTGTCAAATTTCCTGAGCTGGGTAGGGTCCAGCACGCTCACCGCGTTGACCTGGTTTGCCTTTTTTACCTTACCAAAGGCAATCCGAACGTCATCTTTCTGGCCTAACAGAAAGCTGGACTTTTTTAGTGTCAACGCTTCTTTTTCCATATATTGCTCAGGCTCAAAAACAGCAGGCTCGTAACCTTCCGCTTCGATCAGCAGGTTGCTTGCTCCTGTAACAGAGAGTGAGAACCTACCCTCGGCGTCAGTATTCGTGACCGCAATACCTTCATTGGCGTATACCCATGCGCCCTTGATGGGCTTGCCATCTTCATCAGCTACTACCAGTTTAAGGGTGCTGCCTTGCTGAGCGCGGGCCCAACCCGGATAAAACAGCAGCCCACAGCACGCAAAGGTGAAAAGGTACTTATATAGTTTTTTCATGAAATTCCATTTTTAATCAATAATCTAGGATAGATAGTCTGGAGCTTACCAGCCAGGATTCTGGGTAAAGCCTTCATAGAGCCTCGTGTCACCGAGCTGGAAGGGTAGCCAGTTGTGCTTTTTCTCAAATACCCGGGTCACCACTACTCTTTCGCGCAGGTTGATCGGTTTTCCATCAGGGCCGCGGTCAAAATCAATCGCTGTCTTCTGCAGGTACTCCTGATTCCCGGCAATATTCCAACGGCGCAGGTCGAAAAAGCGGTGCCCCTCAAAAGCCAGTTCGACGGCGCGCTCCCGAATTATCTCATTCATAAAGGCCTCTTTTGAGGCAGTGAATTTATTGGCCAGGTTCGGCAGTTGCGCCCGGTTCCGAATCGTATTGACCGCATCGACCGCTGTAAGCCCGATCACCGGCGATTTGGCTGTGGGTGAGCCATACCCGTGTAGGGCCGCTTCTGCGTACATCAGATAGACATCGGCAAGACGCATGATGGGGTGGTAGGACTGGAAATTTCCCCAGCGATTGTCCCAGGGGTTGTTTCCTTTTGGAGTCCACTTCCGGTAAAAATATCCCGTCACACTGCCCGCTACCCCATTGCTGGCCGGGGTACCATTGCGGTGCCTGCCCGAATTGGACAGCTGGGCAAATTCATTCTCCTTGGCGGCCGCTACGCTTGCATTATCAACCAGCCGGACGCCATCATACACAATATCTATGTAAAAGCGGGGTTCGCGTCCCGTCCAGGGGGCATTTGGGTCATAACCCGACTGCGGGTCGTCGATGGGCAGGCCGTTGGCCATCCCGTAATTCTTAATGTAATTGTGGGTAGGTACTTCTACCCGGTTGTTACCGGCTCCAAACTGAACCGGGTTGGAGGTTCGGTTAGTCGTGAATCGTACAAAGTTTGGTATGATTATAGTGGGGTTCATGATCACTTCCGTCCCGCCCGGACGCTCGCGGTTTCCGGGAGACCAGACCCAGAAATTATTAGTCCATGTCTCCCAAGATTGTAACTGGTATGCCCCTGATTCGTTACAGATCCGAATGACCTCAGCAAACGTGTCAGCCGCCCGCTTGCACAATTCAGCATCGTAGGTGTTGCTGCCGGTCGAGGACTCATTCATCATCGGGCTACCCGCATACAATAGGTTTTTACCCAGCAAGGAAAGTGCATGAATTTTGGTAATCCTTTGGGAGTTATTCCCTAAGGTAGCCTTCCCAACGCCCGTATCGTCCCACTTCAGGGGAAGCAATGCGGCGGCCGCCTCAAAGTCCTTTGCCACTTTCATAGCCGTTTCCCGGTAGGTCAGCCTGGGCAATTTCAACTCTTCCGAAGAGGACAGTACCTCATCTACGTAGGGCAGACCGCCGTACCAGCGCATAAGTTCGAAGTGGAAATAAGCGCGGAAAAATAAGCATTGCCCCTCAATAATGTTCCGGGCTTCCGGGTCTACATTGGTGAGTAAGTCCAGCTTACTCAATCCAAGATTGGCCTTCCGGATGGCGTACCAGGCAAAAGGCCATACCCGCATGCGGGTAAGGTTACCGCTGTAATCCATCCTGGGGCTAGCTCCGTACAGGAAAGTACCCTGGTTCCAGTAGTTGCCGTCATCCCAGACTATGGGTACATTGGATAGTACTTCGTCGGATGAACTGAAATTGTAATACTGGTTCCCTCCCAGAACTTTATGGATATCCACAATGCAATCGTACATTTCCTCCACATATCCCTGAAAGCTGACAAAACTACCAAACACATCCGTATCGCTGATGCTTGCCTCGGGCGCCCGGTCCAGGTAGTCTTCGCAGCCTCCGCAGATAAAGCCGATACTTACAATACCCGCTATGAAGGCCAACCTATATTTATGCATTATACTTTTAATACGTTTCATTTTTTAAAAGGTTAAGTCGAAACCGAAGTTGATCCGTTTGGGTGTAGGATAAGCGCCTGCGCTTGCATCTCCCCCTGATGAGGCAGCTTCACGGTCGTCGGGCAGCCGTGACCAAAACAAAAGATTATTTCCATTGACGTACACACGCAGATTAGACAGGCCGAGTCGCCTCAGAACAGGATCTTGAAAGCTATAGGCGATTTCGGCCGTTTTGAGCCTGACATAGGAGCCATCATAAATAAAATAATCTCCGATAAACTGTCCCTGTGATTTCCAGCGGGGAATGAACGAAGTCGCATCGGGATTGTCTTTTGACCAGTGGTCCCTGACATGCGCGAAAAGCGTATTCTGGTACATGTAAAAGTTACTCAAAGGCACATTCCTCGATACATTATTTACTCCATACAACTGGACCATCAGGCTAAATCCCTTGTAACTTCCGCCCATGGTAGCGTTGAAATTGTTTTGAGGTACTTCTGAAAAACCGTACGGTACTGTGTCATCGTTTCCCGTAATTACACCATCTCCGTTAAAATCAAGTATGTTATAGTACCCTGGTAGCTTGGAGAGATCATTGGTTTGCTGTGGTGTACTGGCAAATACGTCATCCCATGTATTATAAAAATCGGTACGTACCTGTGTCCTAACTTGTCCAATTTGGTAACCAGCCTGCTTTAGGTAATCCACCTGGAATAAAGGATCGTCACGATTGATGATTTTGTTTTCGGTATGCGTTACTGAGAAAGCTCCCCACAGGTGAAGCCCGGAAGGAAAGGCTTTGTTGAGCCGCAGTTCCAGTTCATATCCTTTAGAATTTACCCGGCCGAGGTTGGCAGCAGGGGGCGTGGCGCCGAAGTAGGGAGGGATGGCCCTGGAGGTACCACTGATGATAATATCGGTCCTGTTGTCGGTAAAATAGTCAAAGTTTACAGAAATGAGATCATTAAATAGACCCATTTCAGCGCCATAGTTGGATTTGCGAGCCTTTTCCCAGCGGATATTCGGATTTCCGACAATCTGCTCCTTATAGAAATTATAAGGGCTTCTTTCGTTCGGGTTGGCGTTTAAGCGGGCGGAGGAAATTCCGCTGCCCCCGTATTGGTATTGTGATTGGTAAGCCCATCGTTCCCCTCCCGTGTCGTCCCCGACCATGCCAGTACTGTACCTGAATTTCAGACGGTTTATCCAATCCAACTTAAAGAATTTCTCATTGGAAACGTACCAGCCTACCGCCAGCGATGGAAAAAAATCGAACCGGTAACCGGGGCCAAACTTTTCTGAACCGTTATAGGCTCCGTTGAACTCAAACAGGTAGCGCGTATCATAGTCATAGGTTGTACGGAAGACCCACTCCTCCCGGTAACTCGGGAACATACTACCCCGGGCATATTGCTCTCTTTTAAAGAGTCCCATGCCCCCTACATGATGCAAATTGAAGTCACGGCTATAGTTTAGCTGATGCTGATGCGTCAACCTACGGGTTATCGCAGAGGCAGTAGTTGTTTCAGCGTTGATATTCCAGGGATTTACTACCCAGTCAAATGCACTTGCTGCTACCACAGGGGTAATTTGGGTATATTCGCTAGGGTCTTGGTCGCCCCCAACGTAAAGATTAGGAAATACGATTTTGCCCAGTAGGTTTCCTTCGGGACGAACATGGTTCTGATCCGCGATACCTCCTATTGTCTGGATACCATTATCGTAAAATAAGGTTCCGGTATAACTTAATCCTTTGGTCAGGAAATCAAGCTTTTGTTCTAACAGGAAATCGGCCCGCAACTCTACATTACGCTGCTGCCAGATACCCGTATTGTAAATCAACGCCACTGGGTTTTGTAAAGCTTCCGGAGGGAGCGCATAGCTTTGTCCCCAACTTCCGTCTTCGTATTGGGGAAGAATCACATCGGGTGGGAATCGGTAGGCGGCCGCCCATGCCAGGGGATTTGTACCAGAACTCCCGTTATTAAACGAGTAGTTGGTGTTTTTCTGGCTGAAAAGCCCAGCCAGATTTACCCGCACATTGGTCGTTTTTGTCAATTTAAAATCCAGGTTGCTCCGGAAGTTGAAGCGGTTGAACCCGTAGCCGGGATCATAGCCCTTATGGTTGTCATATTCCCGGAACATGTCCCCTTCATTGAGGTAGGCCAGCGACCCAAAATATTTTACGAAACTGGTTCCTCCCGTGACATTAAGGTTAGCCCGCTGGGACCATGATACGTCCCGGAACATCGCTTTTTCCCAATCTACATTCGGATAAAGCATGGCATTTTCGGGCGTCTGAGGTTGTTTGTAGCGTAATGCCACGTCATAGGGGACATAATCGGCCCAGGAAATCGGACTTATCAGCCCTTCGCGCTCAATCATCTCATTCCGAATCATGATGGCTTCGTACGAATCCAGCTTTTCAGGTAATCGCGATACCGACAAAGCCGTAGCACTATAATTCACAGAAAGCTGTGGTTTGGATTCGGAGCCCCGTTTAGTGGTGATCAGAATTACACCGTTGGCACCTCGTACGCCGAAAACCGCTGTTGCTGACGCATCCTTCAGGACCGAGATACTCTCTACCTCGCTTACATCCACATTGCTCATTTCCCGTTCGACGCCATCAATTAGAATCAATGGTTGACCTCCGTTCCACGTATTTCGGCCACGGATGTATATCTCGGTAGCATTACCAGAGGACAATGTCCCCCCCGGCTCACCACTGGAAGTGATGGTGGTCAGGCCGGGGAGTTGTCCGGTCAACGCCTGCTTCAAGTCGGTAACGTTGCCTGTCCTCCTCAAATCCTCGTTGGTGGTCTGTACGATGGCTCCCACTACGCTCTGCTTTTTCTGGGTACCGAATCCAACCACCACCACTTCGTCCAGTATTTTTTCATCAACTGCAAGTGTAATTTCAATCGTATTGCGGTTTCCGACGACAATCTCCTGAGGAGTATAGCCTACAAATGAGAAAACCAGCACAGCAGTCTGATCAGGTACATCCAGCGAGAACCCCCCTTGTGCATCGGTGGTGGTACCACGCTGGGTACCTTTTACCAGAATACTCACCCCCGGAAGGCCATCTCCTTTTTCATCAACCACTTTTCCACGAACCCCAATATCTTTACTATTGGTTTCAGGAGCTCTGTTTGCCAGTTGGTTGTTCATTCGTTTTTCTATACTGGACAAAGCTTTCTGGTTGAGTTCTTTTGACTCAATGGACTCCGGGACTTGAAACGATCGCAAACTTTGGCGGTTTTCATTCTTTCTTTTAATCACAATCGTTTGATCTACGATCTGGTAGGTCAGGGGCTGATGCTTCATTATCTCATCCATGAGTTCCCCGACCGAACCACCTGAAAAGTCTAGAGTAACTAAGTTTGCTTTTTTGATGAGCTTGTTATCATAGAAGAAAACAAAGCTGCTCTGCTTTTCAATTTGATTAAACACCACTGTTAGGGGAGCGTCTTTTACTGACAAAGTCACCCTTTGGGAAAAAACGCCTGCGGAGACGTGCAAACAGGTGATCAACAGGAGAAGGGAAGAAAGCTTCATCGCTAAGATCAATTTAGGAAAATAACGCTTACGTATATACGTTTTTCTCTTTTGTAAAAGAATGTGCATATATTTGGATTAGTTTTGGGTTTCTGAATTGTTTTTTGGGTCACAAAGGGCAATACATTTCTGGCTCGCTATTCAGCGAATTAAGATAGAACCCGAACTTATAACCGTTTCAGCCCCCCTGAAACGGTTTTTTTAATTCAGGCCTGCCGCGTTTATGTTTGATGTTATTTCATAGGCATCAATAATTTACTACTCGGATATAATTATTTTTTTTCCTTCTTGACGAAACTTTACCCCACCTACTTCCAGGATCTTAAGAACTTTGGATAGATTGGTATTTCGTTCGATCTGCCCCACAAATTCGTATTCTTTAACCCGACCCTCATAAACCACTTCAACATCGTACCAACGTGATAGCTGACGCATAAGCTCAGGCAGGCTGATATTGTCAAATCTGAATCGCCCTTCCTTCCAGGCTATTACCGAACGGGTATCCACTTCCCGCACATTAAAGGGCTGCTGCCGGGGAGAAGCTTTTTGAGACTTGTTAAGCAACAGCGCCTGCTGCCCTGGCTTGAGTAGGAGGCCTTTATCCCGAACTCCGGAAAGGTGTACCTTGATACTCCCCTCTACTAAGGTAGTTGTGATACTTCCTTCATCGGCATAGCTGCTCACATTGAAGCGTGTTCCCAGCACTTCCACAGTTTGATTTCCGGCTAATACTATAAATGGAATACGCCTTGTTTTATGAGTTGCTTTGGCTACTTCAAAATAGATTTCACCGGTTATTTCAACTAGTCGCTCCTGGTTTGAGAATACGGTAGGGAAACGGATGGAAGAGGCGGCATTAAGCCATACGCGGGTCCCATCGGGTAACTTAACCTGATACTGACCCGCTTTGGGAGTTGTAATGGTATTGTAAGATACCGCTCCGTCAGTAGCTTGTGGGTTAAGAGAGGACCGCCCGGATTGTTCATAAATAATTTCCCCCTCTTTGGTCTTGATGATCGTTGCATTTTTTTCACGAGCGAATTCTCCATTTTTTAAGGCTTCAAGTACTATCCGCTCCCCGTTGGCCAGCGTAAGCACCGCGCGGTTATCGCCTGGAGGGACGTCTGCTCGGTGCACTGCCGATTGTGATACTGCACGATGATTTGTCTGCGTCTGCTGGAAGTACCAGTATGTACCGCCAAAGAGGGTAAATAAAACTGATGCAGCAGCTATCCATTTAGGCCAGAATTTTATTATTCTAGCCTGAGGTGATTGCTCAGATCCTGGCAAAGATTTAAAGATCGAAGCAAGATGCTTTTCCAGTGTAGCATCTTGAAGATCAGTTCGCTGAGTATTAGCCAGCGATAGGTACCAGCTTTCGAGAATGGCCTTCTCGGCGTCGGTGAGGTTTCCTTCCCGATACTTTTCTAGTAATTTTTGAGCCTGAGACACCTTCATGAGGATAAACCATCTGCTTTATATCTATAAGACGGGCGGGGAAGGCCAAGGTAGTAGATGAATATAAAAAAAAAGGAAAAAAATTATAGAAAGCGGAGGAAGAGAGCACAAATAAAGGCAATATCCAATTTTTGACGGAGAATAGAGAGAGCATTATTAATCTGTTTTTTTACAGTTTTGTCCGAAATATTCAATTCCTCGGCAATTTCTTTATAGGTAAGGTTGTCCTGTCGGCTGAGCTCAAATACTTCTCGCATCCGTGGAGGTAACAGAGATACTTCTTTTTCGATCTGTTCCCTAAGTTCCTTTTCTCTAAAATAGTGATCGGTTATATATTCTCCTTTTTCAAGAAAGCAGTCTAAAGACTGAACATATTTTTCTTCAATTTTTTTATGGGCGATAATATCAAGAATGCGATTTCTTGTGGAGGTATACAGGTAGGATGAAAGCGCTGTGCTAATATTGATATTCTCTCTTCGGGTCCAGAGTTGGGTGAAAAGCTCCTGTACTACATCTTTAGCTTCCTCTTCATCACCTAGCATACGGAAGGAGTGCCTAAACAAAATTCCCTTATAACGATGGTAGATTTCGGCAAAAGCCAAGGAGTCACCGTCGGTAATTAGGGCGGTTAGTTCCGTATCACTATACTTATGATAAATATTCATACAGAATTAAAACATAAATATATCATAATACAATGGTTATGATGTGAACTAAATATGAAGAGTGCTTAACATAGGTTTAAATAAATGGTTATTTCACACATTATCAACATAGTAACTAGGGAAATCTACTGTTACTTTTAGAGATTTTTTATCCTTACTTGTGGGTGAATAAAGTCATATACTCACTTCTGTTGTTCTGACAGATATAAATTTATGGTAGTGTAACAGAATTTATGCCGTTACTAAGCGACGTTTTTACCCAGATGTAAGCCTTCATCATCCCGTAGTGCATATCGTTTTTTTAGAGAAACAGATCGTCTTGCTAGCCGGCCGCTTCATGTACGTCCTGAAATTGAGGTTCTGCCGCTCGATTTTCTGAGTCTTCTTCTTTGCAACCGTGTGCTTGTCGGGCGGTATGTGTTTCTTGTAAGACTTCCAATCATCTGTATAATAATATCTTATGTCCAAGCGCGCCAGTTTACGCATCAGCTTCTTGCACTTAGCGTCGTCGCGCTTACCAATCTGGAAGGCGAGTATCTTGCGACTCTAACCACAGTAGCGGCCCGCCGCCCGGGCGTACCAAAGCCAAAGGTTGCCCGCCTTGCGTCTGCCCACCCACATCTACATCGCGTCGATCATCACGCTCTGATAAGTGCCCTCGAAGTCCGGCTCACCGTGGGTTTTGAACCACAGTCGCAAAACCGCAATCACGGTCATCGCATTCATTATCAGCACTCTGGCCGTGTCGCGAATGCCGCTGCAGTTCAGAGCCATCTCACAAACTTTGCGCTTGACGCGCGGGTCGGTGCCAGGATACCTATACTCAAACTGAAACTGCTTGCGGCAGTCCTTACAGTGAAAATTCTGCTGACCATTGGCCCTCCCGGCGGCCGTCGAGACGCGCACATAGCCATGAATCATGGTTGAAAAGGGGGCTTCGTTCTTAAAGGTATTTGCACGGGTAAAAGTAGCATATTCATACGCTTTTACACGTACCTTAACACCATCCATTCTCATCGCCTTTAGCGCTCGTTATCACCGAACCCGATGCCCACCCTTCGGCCGATTTTAGAAAAGGGCCACCAGCGCGAGTTCGAAACCCCGCCCAGCTTCACCTACGCCCAGCGCCGGTTCTTCTTTCAGATCACCGACGAGATTAAGCCAGTACTGGCCAGTTTGGACACCCAGGCAAACCAGGCGGGATTTCTGCTCCAGTTAGGGTACTTCCGGGCGTCCTGCCGATTCTTCTCACCAGCGACTTTTGCTCAAAAAGACTGGGAGTTCACCGCTCAGCGCGTCTCGCGCAAGGGGGCCGCCCCGCCAACGCCCGGTTATGCCGACTCAACGGCCCGGCGTCACCGGAGCCTGGTCTTGACCGTGCTCGAAGTGATGCCCTTCGCCGACGCTGTTCGGGAACGGTGCCAGCAAGAGGCCAACGAACTTGTAGCCCATGGCTTTGGCGTACTGCACCGCCAGGTGACCCAGGCCGCCTATCCCCGAGATGATCACCCATTCGCCGGCACGGGTGTCCGTTTCCTTCAGTTCCTTATAGACCGTGACCCTGGCGCAGAGAATGGGTGCCGCCTCCAGGAACGAAAGGTTATCGGGAAGATGCACAACGTAGTCCGGGTTGGCCCGTACGTACTCGGCGTAACTGCCCTGGACGGAATAATCCGTGTTCTGCTGGCTATGGCACAGCGACTCCCAGCCGCTGTGGTAATACTCACAGTGTCCGCAGGCCGAGTACAGCCAGGGTATGCCCACGCGGTTCCCTGACCTGCGTCACGCCTTCGCCGACGGCCACCACGGTGCCCACGCCTTCGTGGCCGGGAATCAGCGGCAGGGTCGGCAGGACTGGCCAATCGCCGCTGATGACATGGAGGTCGGTTTGGCAAATGCCGCAGGCGGCCACTTTCACCAGGATGCTGCCCGGTACCACTTCGGGTATGGGTACCTGCTCGATCCTGAGCGGTTGGCCGAACTGCCGGGCCACCGCGGCGTTTCATGGCTTGGCCATTGTGATGTTAAAAAATCGGCGGGATATTTCTCCTGCCCCAATCAGTTTGCCAAAATTAGCCCCCTGACCTGTCTGCCGGGGCGACACAGATCAGTTGCCAAAGTGAGCATGCTCAGCTCAAGGTTGGATGAGATGCCATTTTTTTGCAGGAATCTTTCCCTCTCAAAACCACCCTGCTTAACCCATGAAAACCACCGTAGTCGCCACCGACCTCACTTCCAATGCCAACAAAGCGGTTCACTTCGCCATGCAACTCGCCCGCGACCGGGGCGCAAAACTGGTCATTGCCCTATTGCATGGCGGTCATGTGATAGATGCCCTGGAGGATTATTGTGATTAAATCCTAACGGATCTGTTGATCGTTTCGAACAGGCAAAGAGGCTTTTTTGAAAAGCTTCACAACCCTTCAATGACAAAAAATTAATGGTGGATACCCCTGTGCCGCTTTTGGTCTACCACCAACAGTCCCTTGAATATACGCTCAAAGCGCCAATGGTGATCCTAGGATGATTGAATGGGATTATACAGGCAATAATCACAGGTTGGGCTGAGCAACATCATTCTGAAAGTAAACCCCGCTAAATACCTTTGTAACTAGGCCATTGGAATGAGCCCCTATAGAACCTTAAACATTTTCAACTATGAAAACGATGATGGAAATTCAAATAAATGTAATGGAACAACTCCGTTGGCAGCCTACTCGGTGGATTCCGCAATTGCAAATTTGAATCCAGTCATGCATTCAATAAAACGGCGATAAGGCCAGTAACAAGTCCGCTTCTGCCGCCATTTAAATCCAATTATGGATTCACTAAAACACAAACGATCATGCTGAAATTTCCCAGGATCTCCGTCACGCTGTCCGTTTTTCTACTAGTGTATTGGCTGACCCCTGCTGCTGCCCAGAACACCGTCCTGACTACCTCGGGCGCCCTACCCGGCGGTGGCACGGGGGCTAGCAACGTTGTGGTGGGGACGAACAACACTTACCCGGCGGCTGACCATGCCAACCTCAATGTATTCGTCGGCCAGCAAGCAGGCGTGGCTTCCACGACCGGCAGCCAGAACTCATTTTTAGGCTATCAGGCCGGATACAGCAACACCACCGGAAACAGCAACTCATTTGTAGGTTCCAGGGCCGGGTACAGCACTACCACGGGCAGCAACAACTCGTTTTCGGGTTACAGGGCCGGGTACAGTAATACGGAGGGCAGCGGCAACTCGTTTATAGGCTCTGAGGCCGGGTACTATACCACTACGGGTAGCGGCAACTCGTTTATCGGTACTGGGGCCGGATTCCAAAACATCAGCGGGGGACGGAACTCGTTTACAGGCTATCAGGCGGGATTCCAAAATACGGGTGGTAGCAACAACTCGTTTACAGGCTATCAGGCCGGGTACAGCAATAATGCGGGTAACGACAACTCGTTTATAGGTTCTCAGGCCGGGTACAGTAACAACAGTGGAAACAACAATTCGTTTATAGGCTCTCAGGCCGGGCTCAGCAACACCACAGGATTCAGCAACTCGTTTGTCGGTTCTAACGCCGGGTATAACAACACGGTAGGCAGCCAGAACACGTTTGTGGGCTATGAGGCCGGGCGCAACACCACTACGGGCAGCGGCAACTCGTTTATCGGTACTGGGGCCGGATTCCAAAACACCAGCGGGGGAAGCAACTTGTTTATCGGTACTCAGGCCGGATACAGCAATAGTGCGGGTGGCCAAAACTCCTTTATAGGTTATAGGGCCGGGTACAGTAACTCCTACGGAAGCGATAACTCGTTTATAGGTTTTTTTGCCGGATACAGCAATATTGCGGGTAGCGACAACTTATTTATAGGTACTCGGGCCGGGTATAGCAATAACTATGGGGGCAATAACACGTTTATAGGTTCTGGGGCCGGAGCCGACAATATTGCGGGTAGCAGCAACTCGTTTATAGGCTCTGGGGCCGGGCACAGCAATACTCACGGAGGCCAGAACTTGTTTATCGGTACTCAGGCCGGATACAACAATACGATGGGCTGGGGAAATTCGTTTACTGGCTATCAGGCTGGCTACAGCAATACTATGGGTAGAAACAACTCGTTTACAGGACCTAGGGCCGGGTTCAATATCATTACTGGAAGTGGTAATTCTTTTTTTGGTAACGAAACCGATGCTACCGGTGCTGATAAAGCGAACCTCCAACGGGCAACCGCCCTGGGAAATAAAGCCCTTGTAGGTGTGGATGACGGCCTGGTGCTGGGCGACACGGCCAATGTCAAAGTCGGTATCGGCACAGCCTACCCCAACCAGCGGCTGACCCTACGGGGCAACATGAACTTCGTAGCCTTCGACAACTCGCTGCGCCTGAAAAACCAACCCTTCCTGCACTTCAACGAACACGAGAGTCTGGCCCTTGGCCTGGGTGCAGAGATTCCCGCGGGTGCGGAGAAAACGGTGGTGCTTGGGGGGAATGAATCTTCCGTGCAAATCCCTGGAATCCTGAGTACCTACCGGCCCAACGCCGGGCAGTACTTGACGGTCGATGCGCAAGGCAAAATTATCCTGAACCAGCCGCGCGTGCAGGTAGCGAGCGTGGCCGATTGGTCGGACAAGGTTTTCGAGCCGGGCTACGCGCTGCGGCCTTTGGGCGAGGTGGCGGATTTCGTCAAAAAACACAAACACCTGCCGGGGGTACCTTCAGCGGCGGCGATGGTATCAGAAGGGATGGAAACCACGGCGTTCAACGCGAAGCTGTTGGAGAAAGTCGAAGAACTGACGCTGTACGTGGTAGAATTGGAGAAGAAAGTAGCCCAGATAGACGAATTACGCGCCAAGGTATCAGCCCTGAAAAAGAAATAGAAATAAGCAATTGTTCCAAAAACGGTTACAAGTTATAGACAAGTGTAAGGAGGAAAGTCTAGGCCGGCGCCGAGCTCAGCCTGAGGTGCGTTCCCTACGTCTACTTCGCCACCGCGAGCAACCGGCAGGCCGTCGTTGACGCCCACAGCACTTCCGTCCAGGGTTTTTTCGTGAAGCCCAGCGGATTCGATGAGATAAAGGAAACCCTTAGGGCTTGTTGGAGATTTATAATTGACTTACTTTCAGTATTTTAATACCATTGAAATACTGAATAGGCACCTTGATTTACCAAAAGTACAGACGATCCGCTTGACAATCACTGCGATTATCATTCGGCAAATTATAGGTTTGACCAAATTTAATTTCCCAACACGCTCTTAAAAATTAACCGGGTACCTTTCAACACAATAAAACCGCTGACAACAGCTTCCCATGTTCAAGAATAGGTTTTTTATAGAACCTCTCATCGCGGCCGCTTTCTATCCCGTGAGCACCAATATGCCGGAAATTTTTAAAGTACAAGTCAATAAGTGGAAAGAGCACTTTACCGGTGAACTGGGTCAATTGTTGAAATTTAAGTTTCTATACATTTATAATAATAAAGAATTATTACAATGAAAACGATCGGCATTTATACCGTGTTGTTATTTCTCGCGGCACTTCTTACTTCATGTGGCATCAGTGCCGCTCTTGTTACCAACCACAATCAAAATGCCACTGAGGTACACTTAAGTGGGAACAATTTCAAAGTAGTCGATCAGGTAAGCGGAAGCTCCGAGGTGACTTACGTATTGGCAATTGGAGGTATGAACAAAAGGCAATTGTACGAAAATGCGTACTCAACGATGATGAAGAAAGCCAACTTGCTGAATGGTTCCAAAGCCATAGTCAACGTGATGACAGAAGAACACGTCAGCGGTTTTGCCCCTTTCTTTGTCAGAAGAACCATAACTGTGAGTGCACATGTAGTTGAATTTACAAGGTAAGTTTAAAGAAATGAGTACGACCTCGTGTTGGACAAGCCCCTGACGCTCATTGGTGAGCCGAATAGCGTGATAGACGGGCAATCGAGGGGCGAGATTCTGCGAATTGTCTCGAATCAATTGCTGGTGCAGGGGCTGACGTTCCAAAACGTGGGCATTACGAGCCTGGAGGAATGGTCGGGGATTAAGGTCAAGGAGGTTTCGCACAATATTATACGCGGGAATCATTTTCAGAACGCCTTTTTTGCCCTCTACCTTTCCAATTCCAACCACGTGCAAGTGCTCGACAACACGCTGGGCGGCGTGGCGCACCGGGGCCGGCTCCGGCAACGGCATCCACGCCTGGCAGTGCGACGGCCTGCACTTCATGTTCTCGCACGCCGACGATTACCTGGACAACACCTTCCGCCGCAACGGGGCCGGGGTGGCGGTGATGTATTTCAAATATGTCAGGATGCACAACAATATTTTTGAAGAAAACTGGGGCAGTGCTGCTTCCGGTCTGCTGCTGAAAGACATCAGCGGAGGCTCGATCATAAACAATATTTTAGAAAAAACACCGTGGGTGTACTCATGGAGGGCGCGGGGGACGTTCCTGGGTTTGTCGGTAATGACGCTATGGGCAGCCCTGCCGCTGTTGGCAGCCGTTCGGCATTTCTGGCGCAAGGATTTGTAACAAAGTAATTTTCCTGCTTGAAGTAGAGTACCGTAGTTAAAAAAACGCTGTCAGGTTTGTCTCCCTGACAGCGTTTTGCCTGTTTTATGTTGAAAGTAAGGACCGGGGTTGGCAATCCGTTCAAACTACCTGCGAAGCAGTCAATTCTTTTTCCAGCGCGATGGCTCCGGGAAAAAGGATATTGTTTTCCAGGTGGATATGTTTGTGCAAATCCTCCTCGAACTCCTGCAAAAGGTTGTACGCCACGCGATAAGTCGTGCATCCGTCTGCGGGAACGGTGTAGCGGTCGCTCAGTTCGGCGATTTTAGCAAAACGGTCTCCTTCGTCGATGTGCTCGTGCATCATCATCGCAATCGGATTCTGTACCGTGCCGTAGATGGGGGTAGCCACTTCCTGGTTTTCGCGTTGCGCTTTTGCCATTTTTTTTACAAAAGGAAACAGCATCAACTCCTCTTTCTTCATGTGGGTGGTCAGTTCGCCCACCGACTGAGCGAACAGTTCCCGGATTTCCAGTAACTCGGGGTGGCGTCCGCCGTGGACGACGCAGAGTTTATCGAGGTAGGCCGACAGTTCGGGCATTTGGGCTGTCACGTAGCCGTGGTGCCGGGTTTCGATGTATTCGGCCAGTCGGTCGAGGGGCCAGGCGGCATAATCGAGTTCGGGCGCGGCGTCAGCTTCCAGAATTGCGTTGATTTCGTCCGTAATTTGGTCGGCGTCCAACCGGGCCGCCGCGCAGGCTTCGGTCAGCGGAATGTTGCCTTTGCAGCAGAAGTCGATGTTGTGTTGGTGGAAAACGGATGCAGTGCGCCAGTTTTTAGCTACGATGGATCCTATGGTTCTTTCTTTCAAAGTTGTCATGATTCAAACGGTTTGTTTTGCATGTGGGGTTGATAATTCAAATTCAGGAATGGGTTTATGGAATAGTCCGACGCCGAAAACAAGCAGACAGGTAACCTTGGCCACTTCGGCTGCGACGTAATAAAAATGCAGAAATGAATCGGGTACCACCGCGCCCCGTATGTGCAGTTCCGCACGGGTATCGAGGGCGGGCAGCAGCCAGAGCGTCTGGATCAAAAGAATCAGTAGCGGCAGGATGAACGTGAGGTTTGATTTCAAGGTAAAATTGCCTCTACAGAATAGAGAGAAGGTAATCATCAGGGCAAAAACCCACTCCACCTTATTGAGAGCGGCAAAGACCAGTCTCCCGATGCCCAGCCCCAGGGCAAGCGTAATGTCGGGAGCTTGGAATTTGAGCGGTGCTTCGAGAAAACTGATAGCCACGACAAAACCAATCCAGAGGAAGGTACAGACGACGACAATGGGGGATTTAATGTTCATTCAGTTAACGGTTGCCCTGCGACTACGCTCAGAGTGGCAGAAGGTGTTTCAGGATTGAATTTTTAAGTATATAAATACCTTTTTATCTTTTATTTATTCAAAATTATACTACTGCCTCTCCTTGATATAGCTTAACCCTAGGTTCAACTCTTCGTTGAAGTGCGTGATGGTAGTGGAATGAAGCATTACCGACAACCGATCACGGATTTGAGCAAATTCAGCATGAACCGGACATGGTTTGATAGCGGAACATTCTTGCAAACCCAGCCCGCAGCCCGTGAAAAGGCGATCTCCGTCCACGGCGCTCACAATATCCGCCAGGGTGTTATTACGCGTTTCGGCATCGGTGTAAAAGCCTCCTGTCGGTCCCTTTGCCGACTGGATGAGGCCGCGCTTGCTGAGGTCCTGCAGAATTTTGGCAATGAACGGCTCGGGCGAATCGATGCCAGCGGCTATCTCCCTGATGCCCACTTTCCGGCCATGTTCCGATTTTTGGGCAATGAAGAAAACTGCCCGCAGGGCATACTCACAAGTTTTGGAAAAAAACATATTATTGGATTGATTGAGACAAAGGTAAGGCAGGTTTTCCAAGTATAAAAGAGTTTTTGGTATTTTATTCTTGGGAACAGAAATCCATGTCGCCAAAAACCGTCTCTTCATGATGAATTGCCTGTTACAGGCATAACCACCCGGTGTGGGGGAGCATCAGAAAGTGTGACGTCATCAAAACCTTTTTCGGCGTTTGCTCCGGTACGAATTCGGACCTCTGATCGGAAGCCGATCGCGCGTGGTCGGCCACGCGTTGAGATAAAATAAAACCCGCCCCCTACCTGAACAAGTTAAGAACCACCTGGGCTTGCTAGCGGGAAATTGGCAGACTAAAACCGATTCTCCTTAAAAGAGACTCACGCGCTTTTTCAATGACAAAATGACCCAACACTGGTTATTGAAATGGCTAGTTGTCCTGATGGTTGAAAACTTCAGACGATGGGACGATCGCTCCCGAAGCCCACACAAGACTCGTGATGGCACAAGCTGGCTGCTGGGGGCTGTCAGATCCAACTGTTGATGCTGCGCCTTGTGTACCAGGGCGGTGATGCTCATTAAACCTAAGACCTAAAGTACTCGGAGGAGGCTTCTCCTTTTGGTCGGAATGTCCAGTAAGACGATGAAAAAGAGCATAAATATCAGCATCATGAAGAAAAGGAATCGATGAAACCGTAATTTAACCCCACCTTCGTAACTCCCTAATCTCATAATGCGGTCCCCCTGGTAATTAGATCGCACAGCCCCAATATTATTAATGGCAAGGCAACAGCCTGGCTTTGGATTTGAAAAGTGTGCAGCATAATAGCACATATTAGTTTAGCTGCACACTTTTTCCGTGACTCACATCACTAGCCAAGCAAGCTATTGTAATTAACTGAAATCCGCTCGTGCACGAAAATACGCTGGGAATACTTCACTATTTCACGAATCTCCCAATGATCTGGCGGATGCAGTGACACAGAAATCGTTTTATAAGTGATATGATATCTCACAGCATAGTGGTGGGACACACATAGTCACTAACTGGCAGAATGCCTTCGTCTTTAATGGCTTTGAAGCCTCCGCGCACATCAATCAGGTTGTGATACCCACGGGCTCTCAGCACCGAAATGAAAATCATGGAGCGATAGCCGCTGGCACAATGCACGAGGTAGTTTTTGTGCTTGTCTATCTCCGCAAGATGTTCGTTTATATAATCCAGCGGGATATTTTCTGCACTGATGACGTGTTCGGAGTCGAACTCGGAGGCTTTCCGGACGTCCAGTATGCTCAGTGACGGATCCTGCTTAAGTTGATCAGGTATTTCTGAGGCGGCAATGGAATCAATGTGATCTATTTCCTTTCCTGCCCTTTGCCAGGCCTCAAAGCCGCCTGCCAGGTATCCGATCGTGTAGTCGTATCCTACTCGCGCCAGTCTGGTGATTACCTCTTCTTCCCGACCGGGATCGGCAATCAGAAGTATTGTCTGTTTGATGTCCGGAATCATTGTGCCGACCCAGGGAGCAAAACTTCCGTCAATGCCAATGTTAATCGAGTTAGGAATGAAGCCATCAGCAAAATTTTGTGCATCGCGCGTATCGAGCACCAACGCGCCGGTTTCGTTCGCGGCAGCCTCAAAGGCATCGGGACTGAACCCCTGGCCACCGCGTTCGAGAACTGTATCGATGCTATCGTAGCCTTTGATATTCATCATGACATTTTCGGGAAAATAGGCCGGTGGAGCTGTCAGGCCTGATAGTACCTCCTGCATGAATTCTTCTTTGGTCATATCCGGGCGTAACGCGTAGTTGAATCGCTTTTGATTGCCCAAAGTATCGGTAGTTTCCTTACTCATATTCTTGCCGCACGCGCTGCCAGCGCCATGTGCCGGATACACCACAAGGTGGTCAGGCAAAGGCATGATTTTCTCCCTGAGCGAGTCATATAAGTGGGCTGCAAGCTTCTCCTGGGTCAGGTCAGCGGAAACTTTTTGTGCGAGATCGGGGCGGCCTACGTCGTTGATAAAAAGGGTGTCACCAGTGAAAATCGCCGCATCATTCCCTTCCTCGTTCGTAAGCAAATAACAGCTACTCTCCATGGTGTGTCCCGGCGTGTGCAACACGGTGAAAGTAATACCACCTACCCGCAGAACTTCACCATCGTGTGCCACCAGCGCCTCAAAACCCGGTTTTGCCGTAGGACCATACACAATCGTTGCGCCGGTTTTCTTAGCCAGGTCGATGTGTCCTGAGACAAAATCGGCATGGAAGTGAGTTTCTAACACGTACTTAATTTTTGCGCCATCTTTTTCGGCTCTTTCTATGTAGGGGGTAACTTCACGAAGCGGGTCGATCACCACCGCCTCTCCGTTGCTTTCGATATAGTACGCCCCTTGCGCAAGGCACCCGGTATAAATCTGTTCAATTTTCATTTTTTTTGTCTGATAGGTTTACAATAAAAGGACAGTGCAAATTTGCATATCACCCATATTCCGATCAGTGACATTTATCACCTACCAGCCTGTATTTGACAATATTTTATCTTCCGGAAAAAAGAACATTGCCTGATTGAACATGGTAATCAATAGGCAGAAGTACCTCTCGGCCGCCGGCCCGGGGTGAAAAATTACGGCGGCATCCTTCGCATTTACTATGATAGGTTAAAATTAGAAAAGCGTACAGGTCCAGCGACAAATTGGAGGTGACAATTGTCATGAAAGGCGAAAGCGGTCGTCATAAGATCAGCCCAATAGCATGGCTACTTTTGACAGCCGATATGGCTAATTGTCAGGCTGATCGAGTATTCACGATTACACACGCAACTGGCTTAGGAAGGTCCCAAATAATGAACTGTTTTCCTTAGACGCTCAACTCATGTCTATTACGCCAGAACTGTCCTGACAATCACGCCAATGCTGTTGGAAATTCAGAACATCCATCGAACTCTCTTTCATTCGCCGGATACGATTCATTTAATTTCTTCGACATGCCAATTTCTGACAGAATACTTCATGATTCTTTAAAAGACCGAGTTATTTCGGCCGACAAAGCCGCATCATTATTCCACGACGGAATGGTTGTCGCATCCAGCGGTTTTACAAGAGCGGGTGTTAGCAAGGTCGTCGGCGCACTTGCCAGTCGTGCAACACTGGAACCCTTTGAGATGACACTGCTCACCGGTGCTTCCCTGAGCCAGGGCACCGTCGGTACCCTGGCTCAGGGAAGCACCGGTGGCACTGAGGGTACCCTTTCAGACAGACCGATTCATGCCTACGACATCTGTGGGCAATATTCCTAAATTCGCCCAGCTGGCTGACAAAATCATTATCGAGATCAATACGGCGGTTCCCCTTTCGCTCGCCGGATCACATGATATTTTCCTCACGGGTAATTACCCGAACCACGCCATCATCCCAATCACCGCACCGGGTAAACCTGTCGGAAAAAACAATGCCATTTCCAGGATTGTGCCCATGGTTTCGCACGTGGACCATACCGAGCATGATGTGGATATCATCGTCACTGAGCAGGACCTGGCCGACCACAGGGGGCTTGCCCCACGCCAGAGAGCGAAGGTGATTATTGAAAACTGTGTCCACCCGGAGTATCAGTACCCTATGCAGAAATACTTCACAGATGCCTGCAAAAGTGGAGGGCATACGCCACAAGTACCGAAGGAGGCCCTGAGCTGGCATGAACGGTTTCGGCAATACGGAACGATGCCACGCCGCCAGGTACTTGCACGAATATGACTCAGACTGTCAGCTAAAAAAATAACCAAATCAATTAAATCCATGAAAACGACTTATTTATTCAAATGGCCCCTATGGATAGGTTTGTGTCTTGGGGTTATTGCCTGCATCGATCATCAGTCACCCGAACCAAAGAAGATGCGTGTGAAAAGTCTGGTCAGGATTCTGCCCGAAGAACCCGGGGTAAGGCATGTCAGCCTGCTTACATACGACAGTCAGGGAAAATTGAATGAAATTTTTACCTACCAGACACCCGACAGCGCTGCTAACCAGACTGAAACGAGCACCTATCAGTACGATAACCTGGACCGTCTATCCGAGATGTTGCGTATCCGGAGTGGAGGAGAAAAAGAACATTACCTGTATAGTTATGATCCGGCGGGAAAACTGGCTGCCATCAAGTATACCAGCGCTGACCATACTTTCTATGACTTTCTGCTGGCATACGATGGCAATGGAAAGCTTTTGTCCACCAAAAGGTCTTTCAATTTCTTTAGTGCCCTTTCCTACGTAAAACTCAATACCTATTCATTTAATGAAAATAATCTGAGTAGGGTGGTTGCCACTACCACGATAAAACGGGTGGTTCCCGGTACGTGGACCGAAACTGCTGATTTTGTTTTTGACAGCCACCCCAATCCTTTCTACGGTAATGTGCTGATTCCGGCACCAGTGAGAATTGCCTCGCCTACAACGGGTAACTTCGGGCACTATACCTATTACGGAGGAATTGACAATGTACTTCATTTAAGCGAAAACAATGTGGTGTCGTCCAGTGTGGATGGGCGCTCAAAAACAACTTTCAACTATACCTATGAAAGTTCGGGACTGCCAGCCAGCCGTGAAACCCTTGCCAGTTTCACTATCGAAGGACCTGCCCAGCTTACTGAAACCCTTTTGTATGAATATGAAGCATACTAGAAAATCCGGGATTGGCCTGGAAATAGTCACAATCCGGCTGGGCGAGCAACTAACAAGGTACTACGCAAATTCATAGAAGAAGTGCTGAAAGTGAAGCATTACCACCTGATAGAAAATGCCCCTCAGCAATGAATGCAAAGGGCATTCAGGTCCTTGACCCATTGCTTTTGCCTTAGGATAAACCCAGCATTTTTTCAAAGCCTGGCAGCTATTTAAACTATAAACTTTATAACCGAAGTACCGTATCCACATTAACTAGTGTAAAAAATTGCTAAAATACTTTAAGTTTTGGATAAATGTGCCAAACCCAGGTGGTCGTATGTGAATTACCTTTGCTCCTGACAGTGTATTGTATTTTTCTTATGAAAACATGTCTTTACAGTTGTTTGACCTGGCCGGTAAAACGGCTCTCATTACCGGAGCGAGTCAAGGGATTGGACTAGCGCTGAGCCGGGGGCTGGGGCTTGCCGGAGCGCGGGTAATTCTGAGTGCCCGTCGGCCGGACACCCTTCATGCAGCCGTTCAGAAATTACTCAGCGAGGGAGTAGACGCACATGGATATGCATTTGACGTCACGAATGAGGCCGAAGTCTTGGATGCCGTAGCAAGTATTGAAGCCACACACGGGCCATTGGACATTTTGATTAATAATGCGGGGATCATTAGACGTAATCCGGCTGAAAACCTGACACTTTCGGATTGGGATGCAGTAATCCTAACAAATCTGACTGCTCCTTTCATGGTGGCTCAGGCCGTTGGGCGGCAGATGATCGGCCGGCGCGGCGGAAAGATCATCAATATTTGCTCCCTCATGAGTGAGCTGGGACGTGATACGGTGGTGGCTTACTCGGCTGCAAAAGGCGGACTGAAAATGCTGACGCGAAATCTGGCAACCGAGTGGGCAGGGTATAATATTCAAGTCAACGGGCTTGCCCCGGGGTATATAGCTACCCCTATCAACGCCGATTACCGTACGCCCGATAATCCTTTGAACGACTACATCCTCAGTCGTACGCCCGCCGGTCGCTGGGGTGCGCCTGCCGATCTCGTGGGGACAACAATCTTTCTGGCTTCTGCCGCGTCGGATTTTGTCAACGGACAATTGATTTATGTGGATGGCGGTTTGGTTACTACTTTCGGAAAACCCTTTAATACGGTAAAACCAAAAGATTAATTTGAAGCCGCTGAACAATTATCGCTGGTGGGTTTGCGCGCTGATTGCAACAGCCACGGCGATTAATTATCTTGACAGGCAAAATCTGCCAATTGCAATCGGAGAAATCCGGAAAACCATTGAAATCAGTGATTTTGAATACGGACTGATCAACAGTTTGTTTCTTTTCGCCTATGGTACCATGTACGCCGTAGGCGGAAGAACCATTGATTTGCTGGGTTCCAAAATGGGCTACGCGGTGATGATTCTGTGGTGGTCAGCCGCCAATATCATCCATGGGCTGGTTTCCAGTGTCACCGGACTTGGGCTGGCTCGCTTTCTGCTGGGCCTGGGGGAGGGGGGCGGTTTTCCGGCCTCGGCGAAGGTGGTTTCTGAATGGTTTCCGCAGCGGGAACGCTCAATTGCTTTTGGGATTTTCAATGCGGGTTCGAGTCTGGGGGCTGTAATGGCCCCTCCCCTGCTTGCCGCGATAATTTCGCTGGCGAACTGGCGCTGGACCTTTATCCTATCGGGCTTGCTGGGTTTGGGTTGGGTGGTGCTTTGGTACAGAATGTACAGTCTGCCCTCAAATAGTCGGTATTCCTCTTCGGCTGAAAAGGACTACATCAATAACGGTCAAAGTTCCGCGGGGGTAGGAAAACCCCAACCCTCCTGGCTTAGCTACTTCAATAATCGGGATGTCTGGACGGTCATACTAGTTAAGATTTTTCCCGATTCGGCCTGGTACTTTTTCATTTTTTGGCTACCCAAATATCTTAATGACGTACGGGGCTTGGACATTGTGAGCATCGGGCTTTATGCCTGGATTCCCTATGCTTTTGCGGGAATAGGTAGTTTACTGGGTGGCTGGCTAAGCAGTTTTCTGCTACAAAGAAACGTTTCGCTGGCCGTTTCCCGCAAAATCCCGCTGGGGTTGGCCGCGGCTCTATTGCCTGCTTCGCTGCTGATCACAAGCGTGTCATTACCTTGGGCCATTGTGTTTTTCAGTATGGCCATGCTGGGTCACCAGCTGTATTCTACCATCGCCCAAACCTTGGTAACCGACCTTTTCCCCTCACAAGCAGTGGGCACTGTCACAGGACTGATGGGCTGCCTCGTGACCTACGGGGCCATGTTGTTCAGTGTACTGATCGGGCACGTCATCGGTGAGTCTGGTTATGGACCCGCTTTTATAATTGCGGGTATGCTGCATCCTTTGGGCTTTATCCTGGTGCTTTTGCTGCTTAAGAAAGACAAATTTGTTCGAAATGATCTTGCTACTATTTAATCCTGAATGCGATGAAATTATCAATTGCCATTGCCGACACCCACGCGCGGCCTTCTGCCTTTGTCGTGTACCGCGGTTTCGAACTGTGCATACCCAAGGCTGCAACCCTGGGCTTTAAAGGCGTGGAGCTGGCACTGAAGCGGGCCGAAGAAATTGATCCCCTACGCATGCAAACCCTCCTGGAGGAGCACCAGATGGAAATTTCATGCATCTCCACGGGGCAGGTATACGCCGACGACGGACTGATGTTTACCGACCCAAGGATCGAAAAAAGGCAACAGGTACGGAAAGTTTTCAAGGAATTGATTGACTTGGCGGAAAATTTCGGAGGGCTGGTCAATATTGGCCGGGTACGCGGGCAAATCGGGGAAGCCCCACGGGCCGAAGCAGAGAACCTGTTCATTGAAATGGCCCAGGAACTGTGTGACTATGCGGCCCCCCGGCAGGTGACGCTGATTCTGGAACCCGTCAACCGCTACGAGATTGATTTTGTGAACAATGTGGAAGAAGGTGTTGGGCTAATGCAAAAAGTGAATCGGTTCAATATGATGCTCATGCCCGATGTTTTTCACATGAACATTGAGGACCGTGCAATCGGTCCTGAACTTGCCCGACATATTGACCATGTCAGGTACATCCATCTGGCAGACTCCAATCGCCTGGCACCAGGTCAGGGACACCTGGATTTCCCGGCTATCTTCGAGGCGCTGCTGGAAGCAGAATACGACGGTTGGGTATCGGCCGAAATACTGCCCCTACCAGATCCCGATCAGGCAGCCCGACAAACCGCTGAGTACCTCCTGCCGTTGATTGACACCTTCAACCGAAAATCCAGCGAAAGATGGGTAGACAGCCCCATGGCCAAACCCTTGGGATACCGCTAATTCTTACGACATGTTTAAAAATTGATTTCACCTATGGAAAAACCAAAAATCTACCTGGGCTGCGATCACGGAGGCTACACCCTGAAAGCCCTGCTGATCGACTACCTCATTGGGCAGGATTACGAGGTTCAGGATTTCGGATGCCATTCAGAAGACATTGTAAGATATCCGTACTACGCCGAAAAGGTGGTAAAAGCCGTACGATCCGTACCGAGTGCTCGCGGAGTTCTACTTTGTACCACGGGTATTGGCATGAGTATTTTTGCGAATAAATTCAAGGGCATCAGGGCTGCTTTGTGTACCACATCCTATCAGGCAAGAATGACCGCCGCCCACAATAACTCCAATATATTATGCTTCGGCGGCCGTTGTATCGGACTGTATGAGGCGCAAGACATGCTGCATACCTGGCTGACAACCCCATACGAGGGAGGCCGCCACGACATCTCACTGGGCCTGATTCAGTCGGCCGAAGACATAAACTTTTCAGCAAAGGAATGGGAGGGAATGGGAAGCCATGAACCCTAAAGCTGCCGGCAATTTCTGGATATAGTCACGGAATGCCTATCCCTTTGTCATGTCCATACTCTTGGCGCATTTTCTTTTGGGTAAAGCTTTTGGCTACATCCTGATTTAACGACCAACCCATAGCGCATTTCAATCAAACTGTAGTCAATCGCTTTTTTTGGGTTTATATTAACATAGTATCATGAAATCAAGCTATCTTTTTGCTAGAATACTTTAATTATTGGCTAATTCACTTCACTTCGCCCAATTCTTCAAAAAGTACCTTTGCACTTGTCATCTAGGTTAAAGTCAAAAATATTTAGTTTAAGTACAAGTATTTTTAAGCTTAGTTTTAGGTGGCGGATCACTAATCCTAACTACTCTAAACAAATGCATTGGTATGAAAAACTACCCGGTATCAGCAAACAGAGCACTATTTGGAGGTCTGCTACTTGCGGCATGCATCCTCCTTCTGGGCTTTCGAGCGTTGGCGTCACCAAGGTCTGCCATAAGCAATTTTTATTCGTCCGCAGTAGAGGTTTCGGGCCAGGTGCTTGGGGAAGACAGCACCGGGATTCCGGGCGTGAGCGTAAAGGAGCGCGGCACAACAAACGGAACCATCACAAATGCCGAAGGGGAATTCAGCCTTGCGGTCACTAACGAGGCAAGTGTACTTGTGTTCAGCTTTCTCGGGTATGTTTCCCAGGAGAAAGTCGTTGGCAGCAGCACCCGCCTGCAAATAAGCCTGCAGCCGGATATAAAGGCATTGTTAGAGGTAGTTGTGGTGGGGTACGGTACCCAGCGTAAGAGTGACGTGACAGGAGCAATATCAAAAATTTCGGCTGACAAGGTGAAAGCTGTTCCGGTAGTTTCTACCGAACAGGTATTACAGGGCCAGGCGGCCGGAGTTGACGTGGTAGCGGCGGGCAACGCGCCGGGGTCGGGCATGACCGTGCGGGTGCGCGGACAACGATCGATTCAGGCGGGAAATGATCCTCTCTACGTGGTGGACGGCATTCCGTTTGATGGGGGATTGAATCAAATAAGCCCCAATGACATTCAGTCGATAGAAGTATTAAAAGATGCCTCTTCGGCCGCTATTTATGGTTCCAGGGCAGCCAACGGGGTGGTTCTAATTACAACCAAGCGAGGCAGCGCCGGCAAAACCACCGTCAGCATAGACTCCTACTACGGGGTGCAGAACATCCTCAACCAGGTGAACGTACTTAACGCGGATGATTTCGTGAATTTCAGAAAAACCGCCCAGAACCGTACTGATTTGAATACGATTCTGGCACCTGAGGAAATTGCCAACTTTGAGAATGGTCGGTCGGTGAACTGGCAGGATCTGTTGCTGTCAATGAATGCCCCGCAGCAGAATCACCAGATCAGCCTATCCGGGGGGAGTGAAAAAACCAGGTTCCTGGTTTCCTTCAACTACCTTCAGCAGAAGGGGATCATTGCTCCCTCTGACTTTTCCAGGGGGTCGCTCCGGATCAACCTTGACCACGAAATCAACAAGCGGATCAGGATGGGGGTGTCATCGTTGCTGACCCGGAACCTCACCAATCGCGTGGACGTGGGCAATGCGCTCATAGCCGCCTCGCAGATCAGTCCTTTGGGGGATGTGCGCGATGAGCAGGGGAACCTGCTGCTGTACCCTACCCAGAGTGAGCAACTGGTGGTCAATCCCCTGACGGATATTGCCAACAACATCAACAAAACCTGGGAAAACCGCATATTCGCGAGTTTGTACGCCGAACTTACGCTGGGCAAAGGTTTTACATATCGCTTTAACTTTGGCCCCGATTTATCGTTTGAGAACAACGGTGTGTACATCGGATCGGAAACAAACGCCAAAAAAGGCGCTCTGGACGAAGGGCAGAGCAACCGGGCCGATTCGTACTCCTACACACTTGAGAACATCCTGCGTTATACCAAAGCTATTGCTGAAACACATAAGCTGGATGTGACGCTGGTACACAGTATTCAAAACCGCAAATACACCTATACCCGCGTTAGCGCACAGGGGTTCCCCACCGACCAGGTAGAATGGCAGAAGTTGTCCAGTGGAACCATAAAAGGATTCGACACGGGCTTTGAGGACTGGAGGCTACTTTCTTACATGGCTCGGGCAAACTATGGATTCCGGGACAAATACCTGTTCACACTTGCCGCACGCCTGGATGGATCCTCCCGCTTTGGCGATCGGAACAAATTCGGTTTCTTCCCCTCGGCGGCCTTTGCCTGGCGTCTCATTGAGGAAAGTTGGATGCCTTCTGCTTCCTGGCTGTCGGATTTGAAAATGCGTGTAAGCTACGGTACCGTAGGCAACACGGCCATTTCGCCCTACCAGACGATCGGGGCACTTACGCGCTCCTCGTACCTTTTTGGTTCTAATCCCGCCCAGGGATTCGGGCCGGGCAGTCTGCCAAGCCCTGACCTGAAATGGGAGACAACCCGGCAATTCAACGCGGGGCTGGATTTTGGCTTGGTGAACAACCGGCTTTCGGGGGCACTGGAATATTACCGTACCAGTACTGACGACCTACTCCTGAGCCAATCGCTGCCCCCGACCTCGGGCTACTCTACCATTATTTCCAACATAGGCGCTACCCGGAACCAAGGCATTGAACTGACTCTGCAAACGGTAAACCTGGATTTGACTTCGGGCTTTAAGTGGGTTAGTGATCTCAATTTTTCGGCAAACCGGAACGAAATCGTCCGGCTATTGGGCGATAATAAAAACGACATTGGCAACCGCTGGTTCATCGGACAGCCCATTCAAGTGTACTTTGATACACGCTACCAGGGTATCTGGCAGCAGGAGCAGGCCGAAGAAGCCAAAAGCTATGGCCGTACCGTGGGACAAATCAGGGTGGAGGACCTCAACGCTGATGGCCGCATCAATGCCGACGATCGCACTATTCTGGGGTCTCCGTTTCCGAAATGGACGGGTGGCATGACCAATACGTTCAGCTATAAGGGATGGAACTTCTCATTCTTTGTCTATACCCGTCAAAACTTCCTGATTAACAGTGCCATTTACGCCGGCAATCTGGGAGAGCTCAATTCCCGCTTTAACATTCCCCAGTTCATCGACTACTGGACGCCCGAGAACACCGGAGCCCGCTATCCCAAACCACTGCCCATTGGAAACAATAACCCCGATCTAAACGCCTTAGGCTACGTGGACGGCTCTTACGTACGGCTCAGGACGGTAACGCTTTCGCATGATTTCGGCAAGACGCTTATCAGCAGACTGGGCATGCAGTCACTTCGGGTGTACGCTACGCTCAACAATCCGCTTAATTTCACCAGCTTCAAAGGGTGGGATACCGAAGCAGGCTCGTCGGTAAACTCCTACCCGTCGACCAAACTGGCTTTGCTGGGAGTGAACATTACCTTGTAAAATAACCTGACAGATTAAAAGATGAAAACATACCTGAAAAAATACCTGGTTCCGGTTATCCTGGTTGCTACGACATTCTCCTGTACGGGGTCTTTTTTGAAGGAAAACCCGGTCTCGGTTCTCAATCCCGCCAGTTTTTATACCAGTGAAGCCGGACTGACTCAGGGAGTTAATGCCGTATACGCCAGCCTGCGCTCTGTGTATGGCGAGAATCAAGGTCCCCTTTTTTTAGCGCTTATGGGAACCGATGAGTTCCTGACGGGTAAAAATGTAGCCGGGGCGCATATTGTGAAATATGATGCCACGTTCAATTCCAGCATGGGCGAAACAGCTTTTGTATGGCAGTCTTTATATAAGACCATCAATACGGCCAATGTCGTGTTGGCAAGTGAAGAAAACGTTTCCATGAATCAGGAGGCAAAAAATCAGCTCCTGGCGGAAGTACGCTTCATTCGGGCACATGCCTACTTTTATCTTGTCCAGTATTTTGGAGAAATCAGTCTGCTCACCGAACCGACCATTGGTCTGCAAACAGATTATGAGCGGAATACCCGCGAAGATGTGTACGGGCAAATTCTCGAGGACCTGACTTTTGCGGAGGCCAATCTGCCCTCTACCACGAATGATTTTGGACGGGTAACAAAAGGGGCAGCCCGTCATCAGCTGGCGAAAATACACCTGGTATTGAAAAATTGGACAGCCGCAGCGGATTATGCCAAAAAGGTAATTGAATCAGGGGTCTACGAGTTGCAGGACGATTATGTGAGTATTTTTGAGGTGGACAATCAGATCAACTCTGAAATCATCTGGTCGATTCAATATGAAAATGATTTACTGAATTCCGGAGCGGGGAATCAATCGCATACCTGGTTTACCAATTCGTACAGTGATGTGCAAGGCATGCAACGTACCCTGGAATGGGGTCGGCCGTTCACCCGCTTTTCTCCCACCACCCATTTAATGAATTTGTTCGAAAAGGATAAGGATCAGCGGTGGCATGTCTGGCGGAGGTTCGAAGATTACTTTTACAACAATCCGGCTTCGTTGCCGGCAGGAAAAAAACTGGGCGATCCGATTGATGAAAGCTGGCGGGGAAAGCCGGAGTTCCACTGGGCCCTGAAAAAGTTTCAGGATCCTTCGCGCTTGTCGCCCAACGAAACCCGGGGCAATAAAGATTTTCTGGTATTCCGCCTGGGGGAGACCTACCTTATCGCGGCCGAGGCATTGCTCATGGCTGGAAAACCCGATGAGGCCGCAGTGTATTTCAATGAAATCAGGCGACGGGCCGCAAAACCCGGAGTTGATTTTCTGATCAGCTCATCCGCACTTACCCTTGATCTGATTCTGGATGAACGCTCCCGTGAGCTCGCCGGGGAGGTGAATCGCCGGGCTGATCTGGTACGGACGGGTAAACTACTCGAACGCGTTCGTAAATACGGCGATCCGGCCGTGCTAACCAATTTGAAAGAACACCATGTGTTGTTACCTATACCTCAAAATCAGATTGACTTGACGACGTCGGTCTATTCCCAAAATGAGGGTTACTGACCCGTAAGAATATGAAAAATGCTGTAATGGTTTTGCTCTGCCTTGTCCCTTTGCTGAGTTTCGGGCAGCAACCTGTGAAAATCATTCTCGATACGGACATGGACTCCGACGTGGACGACGTCGGCGCTTTATCCATGCTACATAGCCTGGCCTCCGCGGGCGAAGCTGACATCCTGGCCGTGATGGTCTCGAGCCTGAATCCCTGGTCGGCTCCTGCCGTCGACGTGCTCAACACCTATTTTGGCAGGCCTGGTATACCTATCGGCAACGTCAAACGATTTGGTGTATACCATCCATCGAGGTACGCCCGGATGCTTGCCGAGACATTTCCCCAGCAAGTAGGATCAGGGGAGAAAGCTCCGGAGGCAACGGGGCTGTATCGTCAGATACTGGCACGGCAACCCGATCATAGCGTAGTAATTGTTACCATAGGGGACTTGACCAACGTAGCGCGTCTGCTCAGTAGTGCGCCGGATACAATCAGTTCACTAAGTGGAGAAGCCCTCGTGGCCAAAAAAGTAAAGCACCTGGTGGCTATGGGCGGACGCTACCCCGTAGAACTTGACGCGTGGCCCAATGGCAATTTCAAGCCTGACCCCGCCTCGACCCGGCAGGTGGTCAGTCAATGGCCCACAAAAATCATTTTTACGGGTGGAGGTGTTTTTGCCAACGCCATTCCAACAGGTAAAATCTATTTCGAATCCGCCCAGGAGAAAACGCCTATGCGTCGGGCCTACGAAACATTTCTGGTAGGCTGGAATCGCAACTACCACCATAGCGCCGACATGATCGCCGTGTACGTAGCCGTGCGGGGCCCCGAACCCTATTTCAAAATTCAGGAGCAGGGAACCAACCATATTTTTGAAAATGGAACCACCGTTTGGCGTATGGAGCCGGACGATAAACGGCATGCGTTGGTCAATGAGTTTGCCGAAGGCGTGGATCCATTGGAGGTTGCCAGAAAGTTTGACGAATTACTCATCAAAAAGGGGGTAGGCAAGTGATCCCGATGCAGAATGTGTACCATGAAACCAATTCTGAAAATTGTCAATACGCAGCAAAGTGAAGCCCTCCAGATAATGAAAGTGCGGGATCCGTATTTTTTTCCAACCTGGCATTTCCATCCGGAACTGGAGATTATGCTGGTGCAGGAAGGTTCGGGTATTCGTTTCGTGGGTAATAGTATGGAGCGTTTCCAGGCGGGCGATCTGGTGCTACACGGCAGCAATATTCCGCACCTGTACCGCAGCGATAAGGAGTATTACCAGAAAGACACCAGCTTGGTGTCGCGGGCGATGGTCGTGTATTTCAAGGAGAATTTCCTGGGGGAAAGTTTTTGGAAGTTATCGGCCATTGCCCCCCTGAAAAGGCTGTTGGCGTTATCCAGGCGTGGCATTAAGTTTCGGGGCCGTGCCAAAGAGGAACTGCAAGAGCGGATCGAAGGCCTGGAATCGCAGAAAGACAGCATCGGCCGCATCATCGATTTACTTGCCATTCTGCGGTCAATGGCTGAAACCCGGGAGTACGACCTTCTGTTGGCCAGTGATTTTACGCGTCACGTAAGTGAGGACGACTGTGAGCGAATCAACAAAGTATACCAGTTTATCATTGACCATTATACAGAGAACCCAACCCTCGATCAGGTAGCTGAAGTCGCTAATATGTCAAGCACGGCCTTTTGCCGCTATTTCAAATCGCATACCACAAAAACCTACACCCAGTTTTTGAATGACATAAAAATAGACAATGCGTGCCGGTTATTGTTAGATAACCGACTGAGCATATCACAAATCTGTTTTGAGACGGGCTTCAATAATTTCACCCATTTTAACGGTCAGTTTAAAAAAATCACCGGCCTTACCCCCAAACAATACCAGACTTATCACCTTAATCGCTGAAAAAACAGTTATATTTCACTGGCAACCATTTTTATTTTGGTACAAGCGCATGTTGTCTTTCGGTTGTTAATTTGTTCTCTCCGGTGAAGGTATGCGTTAGGCATCGTTACTCAGCGAAAGTGTGCTGGTAACCTGTCGTAACAGGGCGCAAGTTTCCTTCAATGAAACGATTTTCCTTCTGCTCGTGGCGACCTTAGGTTAAATGTTTTTGCTTAGATTTGGGGAGCGTACTGAGGAATTTAATGTCACACTCATCGCATCCCCTTTAAGCAGCCATCATGTTGTCGGAACAATACACCCCAGCATTTGCCGATCTTCTTTTCGATAAGACGGACGAGTTTATCGGTATTTACGATCTAACGGAAGAACGTTTCAAGCGTGTCAACCGCGCAGGGGTACGCATGCTGGGGTTTGTATCGGAGGCGGAACTGCTGGCTGACCCTGTCCGGTCCCGCTCCATCCGAACCCCGCCCCTCCCCGATGAGCATCGAGGTAGTTTGATAGCGGGTCTTTTGCAAACAGGAAGCCATCAGGAAACTGCGCTGATCGGCCGACAGCAGGGAGAAACTTTCTGGGGGCGAATGGTGCTTACCGCCTTTTCCGCCCAGGGTGAGGCCTATGCCTTGGTGCGGGTGGCCGACGAAGGCCGGCTTCGACAAACCGAACTTGAGCTGGCTCAGACTGCCCGGCGCTATGAGGCCATTTTTTTCAATGCTACCATCGGCATCGTCGTCTGCAATGCGCAGGGGCTGATTATCTCTGCTAACCAAATGGCGGAGCGGCAGTTTGGCTACCCACCCGAAACAATGCTTGGGCGGATGATTGAAGACCTGGTTCCGGCAGGTGTAGGCCGCTACCACCAGAAACTCAGGGAGTCGTTCAACAACGAGCCCGCGGTGAGAGCCATGGGGCATAACCGGGAACTGCACGCAAAGCGGAAAGACAATTCGATATTTCCTGTGGAAGTAAGCCTCAGCTATTTTTGGCTTGAGGAAAAAATTCACATCGTGGCGTTTGTAGTTGATATCACGGCGAAAAAAGAAGTCGAACGAGAGCTGCTTGACCAAAAGGAAAAAATCGAGCGCCTGAACGCCAGCCTGGAGCGGAAGGTTCTGGAGCGCACCCATGACCTGATGGACACGCTGGAGCAACTGGAGCGGTCGAAGGAAGAACTTGGGCGCGCATTAGACGCTGAGCGAAAGCTCAGTGAGCTTAAGTCCCGCTTTGTATCAATGGCATCCCATGAATTCCGCACTCCGCTGACCGCGGTGCTGACCTCCGCGGCACTCATCGAGAAATATCCCGCTGGTGAACAACAGGATAAGCGCAAGAAGCACATTGACCGTATCCGTACTTCGGTGACGAATCTCAACGATATATTGGAAGAGTTTCTGTCGGTAGGCAAGCTGGAGGAAGGAAAAATAGCCGCCCATCCTAAGGAAACTGTACAGTCGAAACTACTTTCCGAAACTGTGGCCGATATGCGGAGCATGCTCAAGCCGGGACAGACCATCGAAACCCAACAAAAAGGACCAGACCAGGTTTTCCTCGATCCTTCTCTCCTTCGCAAAATTCTGGTCAATCTGATTTCGAACGCCATAAAGTACTCCCAGGCGGGAACGGTAGTCTCCGTGCGCTTTACCAGCAATGAAGGCCACTTAAGGGTTATAGTCGAAGACCAGGGTGTGGGTATTTCCAGAGAAGACCAGGCGCACCTTTTTGAACGGTTCTACCGTGCCCCAACTGTGACGAATATCGAGGGAACCGGATTAGGATTGCATATTGTAGGGCGGTACGTGGAATTGATGGGGGGAACCATATCCATAGAAAGTGAACTGAACAAGGGAACCATAGTCACCATTTTACTGCCAGCACTATGAAAACCATCCTTTTAATAGAGGATAACGAAATTATCCGGGAGAATACCGCTGAAATTCTTGAGATGACGGGCTACTTGGTGAGGACCGCCGCGAACGGAAAAGCCGGGGTTCAACTGGCCCTGGAAGATAGACCGGATCTGGTCATCTGTGATATCATGATGCCCGAACTGGATGGTTACGGAGTACTACACATATTTAATAAAAACCCTGAATTGGCCGGCATACCCTTCATCTTCCTGACGGCCAAAACCGAACGGGTCGATTTTCGAAAAGGGATGGAGCTTGGCGCTGACGACTACCTCACCAAGCCCTTCGATGAATCGGAACTCCTGAGTGCCGTGGAAAGCCGGTTCAGCCGTTTTGAGCATTTGAAACCCGATCACGAACATCACGGCAACGACGCAGGGAAGGCTTTGTCTGATGCCTACATACTAACAGGAGACCTGGAAAGCCTCACTGCTGACCGGAAAATACATGCAGTGCCGAAGAAACAGTACCTGTATTTCGAGGGTGACACTCCCATCAGGCTATGCTTCCTTCGGGCGGGCCGGGTTAAGACCTTCCGCACAGACCCCAACGGCAAGGAGTTTATCACAGGTCTTTATCATGCCGGGGATTTTTTTGGCTATTCTCCTCTTCTAGAGGACAAAAATTACTTCGACTCTGCCATCACCCTGGAGGAATCGGAGCTGATATACATTCCCGCGGACGACTTCCGAAAGTTGTTACTTGCCAATCCGGAAGTCAATCAGCAGTTCCTGCGGCTTATCGCGAGCCGGGTAGCCGAGCAGGAGGTTCAGTTGTCCGGTATGGCGTATGGTTCGCTTCGCCGTCGTGTGGCCGATACGCTGCTCAGGCTGCATGAACAGGAACCCGACCATCTCATTCAGCTCAGCCGCGCCGATCTGGCGGCTATGGTAGGAACTGCAACTGAATCGCTGATCCGGACCTTGAGTGAATTCAAACAGGACGGGCTGGTGGAAGTCGTTGGGTCCGGCGACATCCGGGTAGTCAAACCAGACCTCATGCGTCAGGCCAAATGGTAGTATCCTGTTTATACTACCTAAAACCCTGCAAAATATCACCAGGCTAACCATACTCATGGCAGGACTTGAGCGCGCTCATTTTCCTCATAAAAATGCGGCTGTATTTTTGGTTCATTCACCAAACAGAGCCCCCTATGAAACCGGTTGTATTGCCTTTTAAAGAAATCGACAACACGATGATTCACCTGGTGGGAGGTAAAAATGCCTCACTCGGTGAGATGTTCTCGCGCCTGGGCGGAAAGGGCGTGCAGGTGCCGGATGGATTTGCCATTACCACGGCTGCCTTTAATGATTTTATTGCGGAAAACCAGCTCGAAAAACCTATCCGTGCTGTGCTGGTTGAGCTGGATACGATCTACTATACCAATCTGGGTGCCGTAGGTGAGCGCATCCGTGCTTTGATCAGTAAGGCAGAAATACCATCCGGTATTGCCAACGACATCCGGCAGGCCTACCGAATTCTCGGTGATAAAAGCGCCGGAACTATACAGGTTGCCGTCAGGAGTAGCGCCACGGCTGAGGATCTGGTATCGGCCAGCTTCGCGGGGCAGCACGAGTCCTTTCTTAATATCCGGTCAGAAGTTGAACTCTTACAGGCCTGCCTCGACTGCTATGCGTCGCTTTATACCGACCGGGCCATCAAGTACCGCAACGATCATGGCTTTGATCACATGAAAGTGGCTCTTTCGGTGGGGGTACAGCGCATGATCCGCTCCGACCTGGCCTGCTCCGGCGTATGCTTCACCATCGATCCGGACTCAGGCCACACCAATGTCATGCTGGTGACAGGTGGTTGGGGATTGGGTGAGAACATAGTGCTGGGTAACGTGAACCCGGACGAATACTATGTATTCAAGCCCTCCATTGGAAAGCGGAATGCCGTACTGAGCCGGAAGGTAGGTGAAAAGTCGGAGACGATGGTTTATTCCGAGCTACCCGGTCACCGCAATACCGTCAATGTACCCACGCCCCCTGAGCGACGGACCCAGCTAACCCTGAATGACGATGAGGTCAACCGACTGGCTGCCTGGGCATCGATCGTGGAGGAACACTATGGCAGGGCAATGGATATCGAATGGGCCAAGGATGGGCTGGATAATGGCCTATACATTGTGCAGGCACGTCCGGTGACGGCTTTGCTCGATACCGCCCTGACTACCGTTATCGACTACCGCCTGGACGATTCCGGGCCAGTCCTGTGCTGGGGGTATGGCATCGGGCACCGCATCGTATCGGGAACGGCCCGGGTGGTACTCTCGCCCAGGGACGCCCCCGCCGACCTTGGAGCAGGCGATATTCTGATAACCGATATCACTTCGCCAGACTGGGATCCGATCCGGGCCAGTCCTGTGCTGGGGGTATGGCATCGGGCACCGCATCGTATCGGGAACGGCCCGGGTGGTACTCTCGCCCAGGGACGCCCCCGCCGACCTTGGAGCAGGCGATATTCTGATAACCGATATCACTTCGCCAGACTGGGATCCGATTCTGAAAAAAGTATCTGCCATTGTCACCAACCGGGGCGGGCGTACCAGTCACGCAGCCATTGTGGCCCGGGAGGTCGGCGCGCTGGCAGTAGTAGGTACCAGCGTAGCCACCGATGTGATCCATGATGGTGACCAAATCACGGTAAGTTGTGTAGATGCGCAGCAGGGGGCAGTTTATGCCGGCGCATTGCGCTGGACAGAACAAAAAACAGAAGTAGAGACGCTTCCCAAACCACAGACACCGTGCATGCTGATTCTGGCTGATCCGGACCAGGCACTACGGCTCAGCCAGTTACCCAGTCAGGGTGTAGGACTATTCCGTATGGAATTCTGTGTGACTAACGACATAGGTATACATCCCATGGCGTTGGTCAACTACCATGAATTACCCGACCAGGAAGACGTGCGGGCGATCTGGAGGTTAACCGAAGCCTACGCCGACAAAAGCGCCTATTTCGTGGACCGGCTCACCCAGTCGGTAGCTATGGTGGCGGCCGCTTTCTATCCCCGACCTGTCCTTATCCGGTTTAGCGATTTCAAAACCAATGAATACGCCAATTTGCTGGGCGGGCGCTCCTTCGAACCCGTGGAGGAAAACCCGATGCTGGGCTGGCGTGGCGCCAGCCGTTACTATGATGATCGGTACGCCGAAGGTTTTCGGCTTGAGTGTGAGGCGATGCGCCGGGTACGCGACGATCTGGGGCTGACAAACCTCAAACTGATGGTCCCCTTCTGCAGGACTGTAGAGGAAGGTAAAAGGGTACTTGACCGGATGGCTGAGTGCGGCCTGCAAAGGCACAGGAACGGACTTGAGGTATATGTTATGGCCGAAATTCCCAGTAATATCGTGCAGGCACGGGAGTTTGCCCGACTATTCGATGGATTCTCGATCGGCTCGAACGACCTGACCCAGCTGACCCTGGGCGTTGACCGCGACTCTTCAACGGTACAGGGTTTGTTCAGTGAAAATGACCCGGCAGTCCGGACCATGATTTCGATGCTACTGCTATCGGCCCACAAGACAGGTGCTCCCGTCGGAATATGCGGACAGGGTCCCAGCGACGATCCTGCTTTCGCTGAGTTCCTGGTGAAAGAGGGCATCAGTAGCCTGTCGTTCAATCCTGATGCTTTTTTACGAGGATTGAAAGCCGTCGGGGATGCCGAAGAAAACCTGGTCGTGCACGCTATTGGGTTTGCCGGGTAGCCATACAAACACTTCCTCCGTTTAGTGCAGTTGCCAGGCGGAGGAAGTGTTAGGCAGGTATTGTGTTTCAAGGAATGGCTACCACCAAATCGTTCTCTTTCTCCCCCGTTCCATGGCTTATTTCAAGGCAAAGTATGGATTCTATGTACAGAGGTGGTCAGAAAGGCGGTAAGGTGGTTAAAATCAATCTGGTGGATGACTCTCGGCATAGCCCCGCTGAAGGAATAGAGCCAGTTTTGTCCCTGTCCCGGCGGATCACTTCGACAATATTAGTTAGGTGCTTGTGAGATAAATAAATCGGCTTTTGGCTCAAAATCGACTCCTCACATCATGAGAAACCCTTTATTGCTTTTCCTGCTTCTTATTAGTCTGTTTTCCTGTAAAGAAAAAGAAGTTGCTCTCTACAATCTTCGGGTTGAAGTGACACCGGTAGGTAGCGGTACGATTTCTCCGGCAGCGGGCCAATTTGAAGAAGGTAAACAGATACAGATCACGGCCATTGCTGGCCCCGAGTATGTTTTTAAGGAATGGCAGGGCGGGGCAAGTGGTTCGAATAACCCGATTATGGTCACTATGACGGGGGATAAACAATTAGTGGCGGTTTTTGAGAAAAGAAAATACCCCCTCGCCGTGCGTGTGGAAGGTGAGGGATTTGTGCAGGAAAAAGTTATTGAATCTGGTAGAACCACTACGGATTATCCAAGCGGCACGGTTGTGGAGCTAAGGGCCGTTGCATCCGAGGGTTGGCTGTTTGGCTATTGGGATTCGGATACCATACTGACCATGAACCCCCGGGTGGTTACCGTAAATAGTCCGCAGACCGTCAAGGCAACTTTTATTAAAGACGTACCTGTTCGGATGGAGATCGGTGGCTTGGATCAGGACCTTATTGTTTCGCACGAGTACCCTATAACCGTAAAATTGGTTTATAAATCCGGCAAAGAACTGCTGATTCCTGCTGACTCCTTCGTAGTTAATTATGTTGCCGGGGATGGGATTGCGATTCGAAATAAAATGAATTTCCTCGCTGTCAAACGCGGAAATCTGACAGTCAGGGTTACCTCCGGAAATTTAAGCGAACTGGTTTCCATCCGGGTTTCAGAAATAGATGATGTCAGCCAGTTCGATGCGTTTTTGAAAACCCCCGCGTCCGGAGCGAGTGTGGTGATACCGGTGGTTGTAATCAATTTCTTACCCACCATGGACGGCTCGAAACTGGACATGAGTCGTGCGCCGGACGACTATTGGATCCTCAGGCACTCGACCCTTGCCGAAGCAAAACAGCGGATCATGGGTGAATTGAGGTTGACAAAATTTGGAATTGAGGAAGGGACGCGTTTTCGCCAGTTCACGTCCCACGAGCGCATCAGTCCGTATGCCGGCATCGAGGTAGTAAGGTACTTCGACGTCTATGAGCTAGAATTAAGGCATTGGACCAGTACGCAGAAAACCATCGACTATCATTCACTCTTTGACAAACTGGGCATGGAGGATTTAGTGAATAATCACGGGGTCAAGGAGGTTTGGTTCACTATCTTTAATAAAGATGCTTACCCATCGGTGGTCAATAGTCCTTACAACGATCCCGATACGTACTATGGCATGCCGGAATCCAATATGTCGAGCCCGCTGACGGGCGATATCTCCAACAGCTACCGCTTACCCAACGATTTGCCCATTTATAAAAACACGTATGTAGTGTATGGCAACAGCGGTCACCGGGGCTTTGACACCAATTTGCATAACCGCGGACATCAGATTGAGGCACAGCTCAGTTATATGGAAAGGCGCACTGACCAACCGGCTCCAAACGCCGAATTGTTTTACAATAAATTTGTAGGGTTGAATCCCGGAATGGGCAACAAGCCCCTCCACCGTGCTGGCATGACGCATTTTCCACCCAATACCTCTATCGATTATGACTACGATAACTCGAAGTTCGAGGAAAGCGATATCCATACCTGGCAGCCATACGGGGGAGATTTCATCATGGTCAACAACTCCAACTGGAAAAATGCCGTTTATCCCTTTGACCTGAAAAATACTTTTTACCAAAACGGGGTGAGGGTCATCAATGATTATACCCATGACGCCCATTCCAAATGGCTCATGTACTGGTGGCAGGCTATTCCGGGAGAGGGTAACCCAATTTCTTTCGACGGCCGGCCACTGACCAATTGGTGGGACGTGTTCTACAACTGGGATGAGGCTATTCGGACCAATCGAGGGCTAACCCAACACAGCCCAAACGGGCGAACTGTCCCAAATACCCAGCATGCAAGTGAAGTGAGCCAGCCGGATTGTAAGGTGTATCCCCGTCCCCGGTAAACCCGGGAATGGGGTACTTCCAGAAAGTGGCGTAGTTACGATCGTAATAAATCCTCCCCAGTCTCTGTTCCATAACTCACTTCAGAGCAGGATATTCCTTCTAAACACAGGGGCGGTCAGAAAGCCGGTCAGCTGGTTATAATCAACCCGGCGATTGACCCTTATCATAGCTCCACTGAGCGAACGTAACCAATTTTGTCACTATAACAGCCAACCCCAACGCCCTATGAAAATCGCCTTTTTCAGTACACAGGCATTCGAAAAAGAACAGTTTGCCGTGTTTCTCGGACGCCACGAAACCACCTTCTTTTCCGAACGATTAGAAGTTAGTACGGTTTTTCTGGCCCAAGGCCACGATGCCGTTTGTGGCTTCGCAAATGATGACCTAAGCCGCCCGGTACTCGAGGGGCTCATGGCTCAGGGAACTTCGATCGTGGGCATGCGATGCATAGGCCTTGATAATGTGGATCAGGTAGCCATGAATATGCTGGGCATGACACTGCTGCATGTTCCGGGCTATTC
This sequence comes from Salmonirosea aquatica, assembly GCF_009296315.1. Lineage (NCBI taxonomy): Bacteria > Pseudomonadati > Bacteroidota > Cytophagia > Cytophagales > Spirosomataceae > Salmonirosea > Salmonirosea aquatica. Next base: position 123,232 of record NZ_WHLY01000001.1, on the reverse strand, counting down.
GCCCTACTCCGTGGCCGAGCAGGCAGTGACGATGCTGCTGGGATTGGTACGGCACCTTCCCGAAGCGCAGCAACGCGTCAGGACTGGAAATTTCACTATCGATGGCCTGTCAGGTTTCGACCTCCATGGCAGAACCGTAGGAGTGATCGGCCTGGGGCGGATCGGCAAGGCATTCTCCAACATCATGCGAGGATTCGGCTGTAAGGTAATAGCCTATGATGTACGTCCCGACCAACGGATTCCCGTCACAGAAGTGCGTTATGTGACCTTTAATGAGTTGTTGCGTACGTCGGACATTATTTCGCTTCATTGCCCGCTCAATCAGAATACGGAATACATAATCAACGAAGATACTCTGGCCGCTGTCAAGCCCGACGCGGTGCTGATCAATACCGGTAGGGGACGACTCGTTGACACACTTGCGGTGTTGGATGCGCTGGACCAAAAACTACTGGCTGGCTACGGGGCCGACGTATACGAAAATGAGAAAGACTATTTTCATTACGATTTCTCGGATAAAGATGTGGCCGACGAACTCCTGAACCGCCTACGCAGGCACGCCAAGGTGATCCTGACGCCCCACCAGGGTTTTCTTACCGAAGATACCTTACAACAGATTGCCAGAGGTTTGCTTAACCAGTTCACCTATTACGACAGCCAGAGAAAGCTTGCGTTTTCCAAAGCTTCTATGTGTTAATCAGTAATTCAAAATAATGACACGATGAAACTCCTCTCCCTATTCATACTGCTGACCGTTGGCTGTACTACTGCCATGGCTCAGGAGTCCGCCACTTATGGAGGCGCCGGGTTCTTCCGTCTTGGCCACGCCAGTCTTCATCGGTTCAGCCAGGTAGCTGACCATTTTTCGCCTGCACAGCAGCCCGCCCTCAGCAATAATTTCGTGTACCTGGGCGGGGAAGGCTATGCCAGGATCAATCGTAACATCATCGGCGGGGGCGGATATGCGATGGTCAATCACGGAATTGACAGTCACAGCTACCGGGCCGAACCATTCAGTGGCGGCGGATACCTGCATTATGGCCGGATTCTGTTGGAGCACCGGCGCTTCTGGATTTATCCGTCCATTGGCGCAGGGGTGGCCATGGTAAGCCTGACCCAAAGCCAGTCTCAGGGACAGGCCGGTGAGGAATACACCGTTATGCTACCCGGTTTCAACGCCCAGGTGGGCCTGGGTGCCGACTAGGTAGTGCTTCTTTTCGGAACGGGAGAAAACTACGGAGGGCTGCTGCTGGGGATACGCACTGGGTACCAGCTAAGTCCGATGTCGTCGGCCTGGCGGACCTCCGGCGAAGTGACCGTGACAGACCACCCGCGCTATGCTACCAATGGATTTTATTTCACGTTAACGCTTGGCGCTGGTGGGTTCCACAAGGCAGCGCAATAAAGAAAAAGCCCAAACAGTAAACATTCACTTATTATGGCACGTATTCTCTTCTCTACTTTAATGCTCATACACGGGCTGATCCACCTCTTTGGATTTGCCAGGCAATGGAACCTGGCCGAGGTCAGTCTGCTAAACGGGAAATCGCTTATTCCGGTGTCGGAAGCTACGGCCAGAACTCTGGGAGCCGCATGGTTTGTCGCCTACGTACTTTTCATGTTAGCTTCCTTAGGCTATTACCGACGGCATACCTGGTGGATGCCTACCACGCTCGTCGCCCTGATTCTGTCGCAGGCCCTTATCTTTTTTTATTGGCCTGATGCCAAAGCGGGGACCTTGGTCAATATTCTGATTGCCCTGGCATTGGCCTCTTCCTATGCAAAGGAACGTTTCGGCAGGCAGATCGATTCGGAAATTAAGAATATACTTCCCTCTTCGGAAACTCAGGAACAGGTCATTTACGCAAGGCGGCTGACGGGGCTGCCCATACCGGTACAGCTTTGGCTTACGGAGTCGGGAGTTGTCGGCAGTAGGGAGGTCGCTACCGCCCGACTCCTGCAGGAAGGTGAGATGCGGCTCAGCCCCGAAGGGCGCCGAGTGCCAATCAAGGCGGAGCAATTCATCCGGGTGGATGAACCGGGTTTTGTCTGGAAAGCCAACCTCCGTATGTTTTCTTTCCTGCCTGTTGTAGCACGCGACAAGTATATCGACGGTAAAGGCCACATGCTGGTCAAAGCTTTTTCAATGTTTCCCTTCGTTAGTGCCAGGGGACCAAAAATTGACCAGGGATCGCTGCTCCGGTTCCTCGGGGAAATCTGCTGGGTCCCTTCTGCGGCACTTGGTTCTTATATCCGTTGGGAGGCAGTGGACGACAACTGTGCCAAAGCAACCATGACGTACGGGGGCATTTCGGCCTCGGCCATATTCTGTTTCGACGAGCGCCATCGGCTCGTTTCCGTATCGGCCAATCGTTATATGGGGGGAGGTGAAGACAGTCAGCTCACGCCCTGGGTCGTCACCTGTCAAAACTGGCAGGTCATGCAGGGTGTAAAAATTCCTGTCCAGGGATACGTAACCTGGGAATTACCTACCGGAGATTTTAAGGCATACGATTGGGAAATTACTGATATCACATACGCCTCACCTGCCTTTCACCAGCCGGAAATAAAAACCGAAAACGATACAAGGATACCACTTCACCAAACCGCCCAGCTAGAAAAGACAATACACTAACCCAACAGCCTTACTTTCCACGTTTCCCCCAGGAGTTATGAAAGCATCAAAAATCATCCTCTTGATCATTCCGGTACTTCTGCTCGCCTGGCTGGGGTTGACCTTTTGGGTCGAGTACTCAGGAGAAGCGAAAGTTCTTCTAGTGGGCAGTTCGGAGGCCAATCATAAGGCGCTCATCGTGTACAATCCCGATCCGATTTATAATTTGGATGAACAAGTCTGTAAGAGCTTTGCGGAAGGATTATCCCGATATGACTATCAGGTAGTGATTGCCACCGTAAAAGCCGCAGAGAAAGATCCCGGCAAGTACGACTGTTTCGTTTTTTGTGCCAATACCTATAACTGGGCACCGGACCGATCCATAAGAAAGTTCATCGCCCAACATCCGATGCTGAAAGGCAGCCGTATTGTTGCCATTACGCTGGGCTCCGGAACCACAGGGAGGTCTCAAAGAATACTGGAGGAATCGATAAGCGCGAAAGGCGCTACCCTACTGGGATCAGAAGAGTTTTGGTTGTTGAGGCCCAATGACGAAAACCGTATGGAAGAGGCAAACGTGACGATCGCCGTTGTAAAAGCAAGGTTATTTGGAAGCGAAATTGGCCGAAAGCTGACTGCGGATTCCAATCATGTTACGCAGAATCGCTAGAAATATCAGACGAAAAAGGAATAGGGAAAACCGCGGTTATCCAACTCGATACGGGGTAAAATCAGGCCCGCCTGCAATAACCAGCAGGCGGGCCTGATTTTGATTAAATCTAAGTATTCGCCTCCACACCCGTATGGCCAGTACCTATGTTTTGGTGCGGATTTCTTGGTTAGCTGAAGAAGCGATGCGGTGAATAGGGTCAGTCTCTTGCATAGTCAGGTGGGGCGCAGGCTTTTCGAAACGCTTTATCCTCGTCGACCACCATAGTATCCGTGGGCCACCTGGCCAATGCTTTGCGAATGCCTGCTTCCGACTTTACTGTGCGCATCCTACTAAACTAAGGGAACATTTCTGTGCCGCTTGAAGACAAGTACTTTCTTTGGAATCGCTGATTGTTTTCAGCCTTTATCTTAACTTAGATCATTAAATCAAAGCGGTTTATCGAGTTTCTTAGTGGTATACATATTGTCCATCTAAACGAATAAACCATGAAAACTTCATTTCTTCAGAGGAAAGCCAGATACTTTTTACAAACTGGCACGGTAGCCTTCATCTTAACGACTTTTTCGCTCATGGCGCAGGCACAGAACCGATGGAGCATCGAGTTCCGTCCCGGCGTCAACTTCGCCACCAAAAAACTCGCTGATGCTGACTTGAAGACTGGCTTCGGGGCTGGGGCCATTATCTCCTATCGTTTTCTGCCCCATCTGGGCCTTTACACTGGGTGGAGCTGGAACCGGTTCAACGCCAGCCAGTCGTTTGCGGGTGTCGAAACTGACTTCGAGGAGACAGGCTACAACTACGGTCTACAATTTATCCATCCAATCGGCGACTCCCGAATTAACTACCTGATTCGGGCGGGCGGCTTGTGGAACCACATTGAGGTCGAGGCTACCGACGGTAACCTCGTCGCCGACTCAGGCCACGGCTTCGGCTGGCAGGCCGAGCTAGGCTTGGCCATGCTCCTGGACGACCACTGGCGGGTGCAACCGGGTGTGCGCTACCGTTCGCTCGCCCGCGACCTCAGCGTGGGGAGCGTGTCCAATGCCGTCGATCTGAAATACATTTCAGTGGGTCTCGGAATCGTCCGCACGTTCTAACGGTGATATTCAATAAGGTTAATAGAAAGCCGACCTTATCCTTTGAAAGGTTCTGTAGCCAATCGGGGATGAGGTCGGCTTTATTTACTAATGAGAATGAATTCATTTTGATCGTAATTTAAATTTTTATTGAAAATTAAATTCTTTCATTTAAAAAATAATTATCATGAAAAAGGGCTTTGTTGCATGGGTATATTGATTCCCGTTTGACAGCTTTTGACATACCCAACCTGGCGAATTGGTTCAAACAGGCAGCTTTGATTTGGGCTTCGGTCTGTTGGTTGGTTAGCAACCGAGCAGACAAGCGTTCACCGAAAGTCGCCTTCCAACGAAACATAGCCGTCTCGGCTTTGCTACGGCGATGGTAGCCAATCTGCCGTTTCCACTCTGCCAAGCCTACCTGGCCAATATGCTTAAGTGATTCATTTCGAGGATGAACCAGCGTATTGCCCAGGCTGTCTGTCCAGAACACAGCATTGGATCGGGGTGGTATTACGGGCTGAATACAGCGTGCCTCCAGCTCGTCATAGACCTTGACCTGGTCATAAGCACCATCGCCATTTAGCTTAGCAACAGGCCACTCAATAGCCGCCATCAAAGGTTTCACCATCTCAGCATCACTGATGGAATTAGTCGTCAACTCAACAGCATGGATCGCATTGGTCGATTCATCCGCTGCCAGATGGAGTTTACGCCAGGTGCGGCGTTTGTTGGCTCCATGCTTTCTTACCTTCCACCGCACGGGGCGCCCCGCTTACCAATGGGTCATAAACCCGAGTTTCCATTTGAGTCCTTGGCAAGTACTAACAGGGCGGGGCCTGAATCCGCGCATAGAGCTGGAACTCTGCGGCACCCTAGGGAAACCCGCCTTATTTACTTGGTAGCAAACTATGCTAATGGTGTTTTTTACCAAAGGCCAACTAAAAGAAGTTGTTAAGATGGGGCCTGAATCTGTGCATAGGGCGAAACCTCTGCGGCCCTTTGGGTAACCCACCCAATGGCTTTTACATGGTTCAAATCTTGAAATCTTACTACTGCTCAAATCTAAAGGGCCGCCCCGCTGATTTCAAGGAGAATAGGGTGAAAGGCAGCAGGTCCTCATAGCAAGTCAAATGAGGCTGGTCGGGACATTCCGACCGCCTTTCTTGGAGAGTCTGGCCAAATTTTTCCTGATAGGCTTTCTCGAAAAAAGAAAGTAGCAGGTGGAATCTTCGCTTGTCCAGACCAGTAGCCGAACGCCACTGCCGGTCTGTCTTTAAATCGGTCGTTGATAGCTTCATTTAGCAAAGTTAATCCAGTGCAACAACTCTATTCCCATATTCACCGAACATTCCCGTTGGCCCTGTATCCAACTGCTATGTTTAGCTAGGACGGTAGTTTCTGGTTGTGGATTATTCTATCGATTTACAAAGAGCCCTCTCCTGTTCATGCATGCTGTATCTGCTTTTCAGCTGGCCTCCCAAGCATTTGTATTTAAAGCGTAAAGAGCCAGCATTACAAGCAAGAAAATTTATATGATTCTCATAGCGACGAGCAATTTGATCTTACTTCGTAAAATCAGGTGTGGGTATCTTACTTTTGCCCAACACCCAGGCCGAAACTCCTTTAATGAGGATGTTTTATAAACAATAAAAAGAATTTTGGCCGATAAAGTCGTTAGCGTACCTCTTATTGCAGAAAATCGATTGCTGTCTGCTCTTTTAAAAAAGCTGGTATGCTTGCAAAGGAGGAATGAACTTTTGCCGATAAGACTTGAATTCAAGAACATTAGTCAACGAGAAAAGGCGCAGGGGTAAGTTAAATAGTTAACCACTGATCTAATCCCAAATAAGTTGGCGATGCATTCTTGAGCCAACATTCTTTCCTCTCGAAAACGCACTTTTCCTTCCAGAAAAACCGTGCGCCCGGTTACGCGTACTATTATTTTGCTGCAATCGATAAGTACGTTTTCTCGCAGCGCATTCATTACTACCCTTTCCAGATTTCTATCTGTTTCAGCTTTGTCGACCCCATAGTTATGATGCGACTGGAGAAAATTGACTTCGGGATTGGTTTGGCTTTTCATAACTGGTGAAAGATGAAAGTGGAACGTAGGGCCGATTTTCATTGCGCCAGGTACCCCCGTCGATGGGATAATACGAGCCGGTTACGAACGAGGCTTTATCCGACGAAAGCCAGACCACCAGTTCGGCCACTTCCTCGGAGCGGCCCAACCGACCGATGGGATGCAGGCCCGTCAGCATTTCTCTGGCTTCCTCCGGCAATACGCCCAGCAGGGGCGTGTTGATATATGCCGGGCCAATCGCATTTATCCGAATGCCGCGTGCGGCATTTTCAATGGCTGCCGCCTGGGTTAGACCCACGACCCCGTGTTTGGCGGCTACGTAACCCGGCGACTGCGCCGTACCGACCTGTCCGAGAATGGAGGCCATGTTGACAATAGACCCGGTGCCGGCCTGCTTCAGCATGGCTTCCAGTTCATATTTCAAGCAATAAAACACACTATTCAGATTGACATTGATAATGTGCTGCCAGCCCTCCACCGAATAGTCTGCGGTTTGGTTCAGTTCGCCCCCAATGCCGGCGTTGTTAAAGGCAATATCTAGTTGGCCAAAGGCGTTCACGGTAGCCTGCACGAGTTTCTGGCACTGATCCGGGACGCCCACATCAGCCTTAAAAAAAATGGCGGAGGCCCCGGCTTCGACCAATTCGTCGACCACCTGTTGGCCTTGCGTTTCGTTTATATCGGATACCATTACGTTTGCCCCGAGCTGCCCGTACAGCAACGCCGTGGCTTTGCCAATTCCCGAAGCGGCTCCCGTTACCATAGCCGATTTATTCAATAGGTACTTGTCCATAATTGGTTAGTGAGTTTTGGGTCGAAAACAGACGTTACTTTTGAACTGTGCGCGGCAATTCTCTGAACTGTCGAATGGCGTCGTAACCGCCTTTGAAATTCACCACCTTGTCGTAGTCGCGGACTTTCAGCATGGTACAAGCACAGGTGGGGAAGGGAGTTTCTACAGGATTGGCTTCTAGGCCGCGCTACGGCTGTGCAATCGGTTGAACTGAACACTAATGCCCCAAAAGCAGGCTGGCATTGATCTGCTGATTGATGCGGGCATTCGTCTCCAGACTGACACTCGCAGCCGAAACCTGAACAGACGGAGGAATATTGACGGCGTGGTTCTGCTGAATAACGACCGCATCCAGTGAGGTGGGCACAGTCTGGCACGACCAGGTGGAAGACTGATTCCAGTCGCCGTTCTGCACGCTCTTCACTATCCGGCTGATGGGATCAATCGCCAGTGTTTCGGTATAACAATCGCCTGCCAACGTTACAGCCACGCTGTAAGTACCCGGTTTGTAAGCCACTATTGTACTATTGACGCCACCGGGGACAGGGTCCCCATTCAGTTTCCATTCGTAGGCCAGTTGTTTGCCCGTGTAGGCAGAGAGCGATACCGGGCTTTCGCAGGTGATGGGAGGTGGGGTTAAGGCGGAAACCTGAACATAATTTCCCAGCTGTGGTACGTTGCGATCCATCCATGCCAGCCGATTTCGAAGCCAGTCTCTCAGAAAGTCCATTTCCTCGTCAAAAGTCCCGTGGTCTCCCACTACGTTCCAACGCTCATAATCACGCGGCTGCGCCTCGGAAACAAGATCGCGATTCTGCTGGATCATCGCCATGATAGTGCCAAGATTCAGCACTCCGTTCCGGAGGGTGGTCCATCGTGCCTGTAGCTGCGCCACGTACGCGGGATCGTCCAGGAGCCGCTTCCACCAGAAAGGCTGCTTCCGGTCTACCCGGCACAGCCGCTGGCTCTGGTACTGCCAGCCCGTCGTGTCGTTGGCAGCACAGAAATTATAGGGCGTGTTTCCCATGGAGGCATTGTAATCCCACATGGGACCCATGACCAGTTTACCGCCCTTGCTGTCGCGATTCTTGTACATGTAGGTACTGAAGCTATAAGCATCCGTCGATCGGACCAATTCCGAAAGCAAAAAATAATCGATAAAACTGCCCACATCGGCATACGCGCGGTACCCCTGCACCGGGTCTGTAAAAGCCGGTCCCGACAGGGCAGTCTCGAACTGATAAAGGTAATTCTTTATATAAACCAGGTGGGCGGGGTGTATGTCCTCGTCAGCGGGCTCGTGAAGTTCAAAATCAGTTCGAAAATCTCCGCATTCGTTGGGATACTGAGAATTCCAGTAGGGACCGGGTGTGCCGGCGTGGTGGTCTATCTTGACGATGTACCCACCCGTCAGGGCATTGCCGGTACTGTCCTTGTATTCGAGCTCAGAAATATCCACCCGGTTCTTATCCTGCTTGATTTTTTCCATCAGCACATAAATCCCCTTGTAGTCTTCATACTCAAAGGAATCATTCGAGGAAACAAACAGCTCCACAAAAACCGTCCGGGGAGAGTAGTGACCGGCATTCCTGGCCAGTGCGTGGGTGAGTACATCACGCATGAAGGTTTCATCGTCGTAGGTATTAAACAGTACCCAATCGTTCTCGACGGGCATTCCCAGCAACGATACATTCAGGTTAGAACCATCGGCTTTTCTGGTTTCGAGGCCGTAAGGCTTTTTGGGTGAATTCTGCGAGGTATTCCCGCGAAACTCGATGCCGATTTTTCCATTATAGTGGTTCAAAGAATCGGTCAGCTGATTCCTGTTCCCGGGGCCGTTGTAGATAATCCCCATGTCAGCCATGATCTTAGGTTCGTCTACGATCGTCTGCCCGTTGGTTTTTATAATGACAATGGGTAAGTTTGAGGACGTGGGAATGGATTGAGCGAGCAGGGGGACAGGAAGGCCCGCGATCACGAATGTCACGAGTGAAATTTTCATGGCGATGCTTGGATGAGGGATAGTGAGCTTCTTACAGTATACCTATATTAGCCGGGGAGCTGCTTGTGTGTTTTTTTTATTTGAATCAGGCGTTCACTCTGGAAGACGAAACGACCGCCTGTTGTATGGCATCGTAACCCCTCGATATTCACCACGTTGTCGTAGCCACGGGCTTTCAGGATGGAGCAGGCGTTCATCGAGCGGTAGCCACACCCGCACAATGCAAGGAGATGGGCCCGGGGTTTTAGAAAAAAAGCGCTATGTCATCACTGAGATGGTTCAAGGGGACATTACAGGGCTGTGCCTCCCGCAACGGGTCGATGACTGCCGCCTCACCTTCGGATTAGTATGAAATAGGCTCCCGGCGCCAGGCAGCCCGTATAGATTTGTTCGATTTTCATGTTTACAGATTGGTTTTTTTATAATAAATAATGAACTGACTTCACACCCGCATAACCAGCACCGGGGTTTTGGCATGGTTAAGGACGTCTTCCGCAACGCTGCCTGACAACAGGTGCCGGAGGCCTTTATAACCGTGGGTGAACAAAACGATCAGGTCAGCCTTGGTTTCTTCGGCGTAGTCGATGATACCCTCCTGCACCGTATTGGCGGTGCGCAATGCAAGCTCGTAATCGGTTATACCCTTAGTCCGTGCGAAGTCACTCATCCACTCCCTGACTCCATCGACCACCTTGCCATCCGTAGGGGTGAACACGTACAGGAATTTGTGAAGCCCTTGTTCACCCATCTGGAAAGGATAGTGGTGGATGGTTTTCAGGCGGTCGTCCGTGTCGATGGCGCAGACGATGTTTTCAGGCCGGAAGTGTTCGATGGCCTCTTTCACGATTAGCACCGGGCAATGGGCGTGCCGGACGATCACCTCGGCGTTGGAGCCGAAAAATAGCTCTTCCAACCCAGAAGCGCCCTGGGAAGTCATCACGATCAGATCGGCCTTCTGGCCGGTGACGTCGGCCACCATTCCGTCGCCATTCGTGATAAGTTTTAGCTTTATATCAATGCCCTGGTATTTTTTCTGTGAAATGAGCCGCCGCATTTCCTTCTCGGCCTCGCTTTCGGCGTCATAGAAATCCCTGACCATACTGTCGGTAGTGACGGGCATGGAGCCAGCGTAGGCAATGGACTGGACGGGGTACACCACCGAGTGCAGCAGAACGATGGATGCTTTGTAGACTCTTGCAATATCCGCCGCTACGGAGAGAGCCACTTCGGTACCGGGGCGTAGGTCGGTTGGGACGATGATCGTTTTCATGAGTGAAAGGGGTTAGTTGATAAATGGTAGGGACTTATTTTTCAATTCTGTTTTTGAAGAATGAGCAGCGGCCGCCGGGTGGTCAGGGCAAGCTGGCGAATTGCGCTGCGGTGAAAGAGCCGCGCGACCATACCCCAGTCGCGGTGAGCCAGCACGACAGCGTCGGGCCAGTGGAGCTTTACGTAGGTTTCGATACCGTCGGCTACGGTATCGAACATCAGATTTTGGAAAGTGATCCGTTTGGCTGCGTATGAAACTTCGAACATCTCCGTGATAGCTTCGGCCTCCAGGAAATCCTCTTCCTCCACTGGGCTGACATGGACTACGTTCACCCTGGCCCTGAGTTTTTCGCCCAGATCGAGAACCTGGTCGATGCAACTCACTTCGCTGCCCGCCAATTCGGCAAAATAGGCGAATTTCCGCAGGGTGTTCAGCCGCGTGGCATTGGGCAGAATCCACAGCGGGCGGCGGACTTCCTGCGCCACGGCCGACGAAACCGATCCCACCATTTTATCCCAGGCGTTGGATGCTCCCACAGTTCCCATGACCACAAAAGCGGGGTGTTCGCTGTGGGCCACTTCCAGAATCGCTTCGACGGGCTGGCCCACCACCATGCGACTGCTGATCTTCACGTCCAACATACCCGCTTCCCGCCTATAGTCGTTCAACTCGTCTTCAAAATGCTGTAGATCGGTGGTCAACTGATCATAGGAGCTGCTTTTCCTGCTGTCGCTGTCCATTTCCACCATCGGAATGCTCAAACTGGGAGCGGAGGGCGAAGGATGCACGACGTGGAGCAGCAATACACTCCCTCCAAGCTGGTGAGCCAGTTCCAGCCCGAAGTGGGCGGTGTGGTAAGACCTGGAACTAAGGTCGATGGGAATGAGGATGGTTTTCATGAGGTGGAGCTAAGTGTCGTCTATGAAATTGGTTATTACAAAAGTGCGGTATGTACCGCCCCGCGACCATGAGCGTCGTCAGATGCCGACATGAAAAAATTCAGCGAACCGGCTGACGGGCCCCATGTTAAATAAGCACCCTGCCGGTGATCTTTGCTGGTAGATAACCCCATCCGTGGGGCGGTCGCCCAAAAAGTTTTTTAACCATTAAACCAACCTGATCATGGAAATGGAAACCGCATTCCCCATCGCCCAAAGAATGGGCCGCAGCCTGTCGAACACCCTGTTCGACCCGTTGACCGACGCATTCGGCAAGTTCTTCCACGACCCCTTCACGCTGAGTATGCCCAAGGCCAACGTGACCGAAAGCACCGATGAAGTCAAAATCGACCTCGCGGCCCCCGGTTTGGAAAAAGAAGACTTCTCCATCAAGGCCGACGGAAAAGTGCTGACCGTCAGCGCGGAGAAAGAAAGCAGCACTTCGGAAGGCGAAGAAGAAACCAACTATCGTCGCGAGTATAGTTACACCTCGTTCTCGCGCTCATTTGTTCTGCCCGACTCAGCCTTGGTGGATGATACGCAGGCCAATTACCAAAACGGCGTACTCCATATCCGAATAGCTAAAAAGGATGCGCCGAAGCGCGAAAGCAAGACCATCGCGATCGACTGAAAAAATTAGTACTAACTCGGGTACGAATACGGGCCGCTTCACCTACAGCGGCCCGTATTCGTATTCAGGCAAAATTTTTCGATCGGTATCCCGAATATGCTTTCCGAACTACGGCCACTGCCGGTAGACATCCTTGTACACCCGCAGCACCTTGGCCTCGTCCAGATCCAGGACGTTATAAACCACCAGCACCGGAATGGCCCTGGGCAGGATGAGCGACTGCGGACTGGCGTCGATCGGGCAGGTCTCCATGTAATTGTCGTCGAAATGCTCGTAGCCCAGGAGGATGTTGGCCAACTCGACGGGCTTCTCCACCCGGATGCAGCCGTGGCTCAAAAAGCGGTCTTCGCGGGAGAAGACGCTCCTGTTGTTCGTGTCGTGCAGGAAGATCGCGTACGGGCTGGTCACCTGGAACTTCAACAGACCCAGCGCGTTGTCGCAGCCCGTCGATTGCCGCAGCCGATAGGGAAAGGTCTTGGTGGTCCAGTCGATGGTAACCGGATCCACGGCCCTGCCCTTACCGTCGATGACTTGCAGATTCAGGGCTTCCAATTGGGCGGCTGGATTACGGCGGATTTTGGGCAGCAGTTCCTTTACCGTAATCGAATGCGGGACGTTCCAATAAGGGTATAGTATGATGCTCGGCACCAGGGCCGCGAATCCCGGAGTTCTGGTCGAGGATTTCCCCACCGCTACCCGGCTGTCCAGCAGTGTGACTCCCTGGGCATCCACCACGCGCAATGTGGCGGAGGGTACGTTGACGATGATGTACTTGCCGCCGCTGAACCGATTGATCCAGCGGTAGGTGTTCAGCGTTTCGTACACCTGCTCGATCGTCAGCTCGTATTCCATGTAGTCGTCAACCAGGCAGCGCTTGCAGAATTCTTTCAAAAACCAATAATTGACATCTTTCGATTCAAGGGAGTCCAGCCGGGAGCGCCAGTCGCCCCCGGCCAGGAACTGCTGGGTCAGGCGTTCGATGCGAGCCGAGTCGATCTGCTCCGTGACTCCCTCGTAACTCATCCGGCGCGGTGTGTGGCCGTAAACGATCTCCGTGAAATAACGGGTCAGGCAAGCCGTGCCCGGTTGGACGCAAAAGTTGCTATCCACGCCAATGCTCTCGGCGTAGTTGCGCAGGCTATTCCAGGCTTCGGCGGTCTGGGCCTGGGCGGAATTGATGGCGAACAGTAAAAGGATAAGCAGTCGAAAGGTCCGGAACATGGTTCGGTCGGTTGGTTGGTAGGACAAATTTCATATCCATTCAGCGGGTTTCGGGTGACGCCGTATAGCCACCATCCTGATATAAATCAGTACCTCTCCTGACGCAGGCCGTAGGTCGTTTTTTTCCTGGCTCCTATTTTCGTTGTATTCAATTCGCACTACTTTCCCCTTCTAAATCATGACGTTCGAACCCGCCAAACGACTGCTGGCCTTCGTCCTGCCTTCTTCTTTCCAAAAAGGCGACGTGACTTTTTTTTCCGCTACCCAGGCATCCGACTTCCGGGTGCCTATCAAACCTAATGGCCAGGCACGGCAGTTGGTCCCCACCGACCAACTGGCCAAGGGCCGGTGGCTGGCCCGGCTGCAATGGTCCGACGGGCGGGTGTATTATTCCGACGAGCAGGAAATTCTCGTTTCCTGAATTACAGGCCATAACACCAGGCAATCCCCGAACTTTCGATGAGGTTCGGGGATTTCTTTGTGCAAGCGCTCGGTACATCGGCCCAGGCCGAATCTCACAGAGTCATGTCGAGTACCACGCGGCCTTCGATTTTTCCGTTGGCCAAATCAGACATGACCTGATCAACATTAGCCAGGGCTTCCGTACGGTAGTGGGTCTTGACTTTGCCTTCCGCCGCGAAGGCCAGGCTTTCGGTCAGGTCGAGCCGGGTGCCCACGATGGAGCCGCGAACGGTCTTGCGGTTAAGCACCACGTCGAATATGTTCAGGTCGAAAGCCCCGGCCGGTAACCCCACTAAGGCCATGGTTCCGTGTCGACGCAGCATCCCGAGCCCCTGATCGAATGCCCGGCGCGACGGAGCAGTGACCAGCACGCCGTGCGCCCCCCCGATTTGCCTCGTGATGACCGCGACCGGATCTTCCCGGCTGGCGTTGACCGCCAGGTCGGCCCCCATCGCCTGGGCCAAGTCCAGCTTATCGTCTTGGATATCCACCGCAGCCACACGTAGGCCCATCGCCCTGGCGTACTGCACCGCCAGGTGACCCAGGCCGCCTATCCCCGAGATGACCACCCATTCCCCCGGCCGGGTATCGGTTTCTTTCAGCCCCTTGTACACGGTGACCCCGGCGCAGAGGATGGGTGCGGCTTCGAGAAAAGGCAGCTTGTCAGGAATATGACCCACGTACTCAGGGTCGGCCAAGACGTATTCGGCGTAACTGCCCTGCACCGAATAGCCCGTATTTTGCTGCTCGTGGCAAAGTGTTTCCCAGCCCGCGTGACAGTATTCGCAGTGGCCGCAAGCCGTGTAGAGCCAGGGAACCCCGACGCGATCACCCACTTTCACCTGGGCCACTCCCTCGCCGACGGCCACCACGGTGCCCACGCCTTCGTGGCCGGGAATCAGCGGCAGGGTCGGCAGGACTGGCCAATCGCCGCTGATGGCATGGAGGTCGGTGTGGCAAATGCCGCAGGCGGCCACTTTCACCAGGATTCGGCCCGGTACCAGAGCGGGTACGGGTACTTCTTCAATTTCGAGGGGGCGGCCGAATTCATGGCACACCGCTGCCTTCATAGATTTCTTCATAGGACAGTGTAGTGGGATTTGGGGTAAATGTTCGAACGCCGACGGCGTCCCAAGTCTATACCCCAAAAGTACCGCGCCTCGCTTGACGACCGGGTCACAACTATCATCGTCCATCCTGATTTTCGTCAATCGACCAATAAACCGATTGTACGAGCTTTGCCCATGCCAATCGCATAAACTCTACCAGCACATCCTATGAAAACCATTGTCGTTGCCACCGATCTTACGTCCAACTCCAACAAAGCGGCCCACTTCGCCGCCCGGCTTGCCCGCGACCAGGGGGCAAGCCTAATTCTAGTGAATATTTACCGCTTCTGGCCTGCCAATCCCGCCGAGGTGGTAGGCGACTATCCGCTCAGCACCGAGGAAATGCGTGACAACCATCAGCGCGAACTGGACAGCCTGGCCAATTCGATCAGAAAAGAATACGGGTCGGGGATTGTCCTCGAAGCCCTGACCGAGGAGGGGTACGTCATTCCCACCGTCCAGGGAATCGTCGCCGAGAAAAAGGCCGATCTGCTGGTCATGTCGCCCGTGGGTTCGGCCCCGGACGGGGCACAAATCATGGGCAGCGTCGCCACGGACATGGTCACACAGACCACCGTGCCGCTGCTCATTGTCCCGCCCTCCCAGGAGTACGGCCCCTTCAAGAACGCCGTCGTGGGCATCGACCTGGATTCGCCGCCCGATGCCTTTGTCGTTGACAACCTGTTGCGGTTTGCCAAGAGATTCGGGTGCGTGGTCAATGTCATTTCCGTTCACAGCCAACCCGACGAACCGAGTATAAAGAAGCGGGCCGAACGCATCAGGCATCTGCTGGCATCGGTCCCCCACACCTTCACGGTGCTGAAAGGAGAAGAAGTTTACGAAACCCTGTTGGATTTCACAGTAAGTACCAAAGCCGACCTGATGATGATGATCCCTCAGGAACACGGCTGGCTGTGGAGTATATTCAACGAAGGTGAGAGCCAGCGGATGGCCCGTTTGACGGAAATTCCGTTACTGATCGTCGTCCGGTAAGACTTGGCGGTGCCCGCCGTTCCGTATGAGCCGGATTTTGATTCCGAAAAATTTCCACCCTTTTTATGCCCACACCCGCCTTGCCCCCGATCTTTGAAAAACCAGCGGGCCTCACAACCGAGCAAGCTAGCGTCGCCCGGCAGGCCTTCGGCTCTAACGGACTGAACCCTTTGTATAAAAACAAAGGATGGCGCATGGTGGGGGAGGTGGTCTCCGAACCCATGTTCCTGCTGCTTGCAGCTGCCAGTGCACTGTATATGGTACTGGGCGAGTGGCAGGAAGGCGCCGTGCTGGGCGTGGCGATGGTGCTGGTGGCGGGAATCTCGATCTACCAAACAGTGCGCAGTGACCGCGCCCTGTTGGTCCTGCGGCAACTTACCCGCCCGACAGCGTCGGTGATGCGGGCGGGTTGCCTGTCCGAGTTGGCGATCGAGGACATCGTGGTGGGCGACACGCTGTGGCTGACCGAGGGCGACACCGTACCCGCCGATGGCGTGCTGCTCTCGGCCAATGATTGCGCGGTGGACGAGTCCACCCTGACCGGCGAGTCCGTACCTACGGAGAAAGCCAATGCTGGAACGGACAAGTTCTTCAGGGGCACCACCCTGGTTTCCGGGAGTGCTTATGTACGGGTAACCGCGGTCGGCGAAGCTACCGAATTCGGCAGATTGGGACGATCACTCCAAGCGGTGGAAGTCGAAAAAACGCCGCTGCAAAAGCAAATCAGCCGATTTGTGCTGCGCATGGCCCTGGCTGGTTTCGCGGCATTCGTAGTGGTGTGGTCCATCAACTTTGCCCGAAGCGGCGACTGGGCCGCCTCGCTGTTGCTCGGGCTCACCCTGGCAATGGCGGTCATTCCAGAAGAAATCCCAGTGGCGTTCAGTAGCTTCATGGCGCTGGGAGCCGCCCGGATGGTCAAGTCCGGAGTGCTAACCAAACAGCCCCAAACCGTGGAAAGCCTGGGGTCGGCCACCGTGATTTGTACCGACAAGACCGGCACGATCACCCAGGAGGGCATGGCGGTCGCCAAACTCTACGACGCCGAAGCACGGGTAGTCGTGGGGGTCGATGCCCCCCTGAGCGAATCCGCCGGCCAAGTACTGCGGTACGCCCACCTCGCCTCCGAACTGGAACCCTTTGATCCCATGGAGCGGGCGATCGTGGCAGCCTATCGACGCACAGATGCCCGAGTGGTCGATAAGGCGGCTTCGATCCGCCATGAATACCCCCTGGGCGGAATTCCCCCCATGATGACGCACCTATACGCTTCGGACGCGGATGGCTTCCAGGTATCGGGCAAAGGAGCCGTCGAGCGCATCGTGCGGGTCTGCCGCCTCACCTCCGCCGAAATTGAAGAAGTACAAAGGCAGGCCGAGCACCTGGCGGCCCAAGGCTACCGGGTGCTCGGCGTGGCGGGCTGCTTTTGGTCGGGCGAGGCTTTTCCCGCGGATCAAGACGATTTCGATTGGACATTCCTGGGGCTGATAGCCCTGGAAAACCCGCCCAAGCCCAACGCCCGGCTGGTAGTCGACCAGTTTGAGCAAGCCGGGATTTCGGTGAAGATGATTACGGGGGACTCTCCCGAGACGGCCCGGGCCATCGCCCGGCAGATCGACCTGCCCACCGCTGACCGACTGCTGACTGGCCGGGAGGTCATGGCGCTTTCAGAGGGTGATTTGAAATTAAAGGTAAACGAAGTAAATGTCTTCGCCCGCATGTTTCCCGAAGCCAAGCTGCGGGTGATCCGGGCTTTGAAGGCCAACGGTCAGGTGGTGGCCATGACCGGAGACGGCGTCAACGACGGTCCGGCCCTGAAAGCGGCTCACATCGGGGTGGCCATGGGGAAGCGCGGCACCGAACTCGCCAGGCAGGCCGCCTCGCTCGTGTTGGTCGAGGACGACCTCGGGGGCATGGTCGATGCCATCGCCCAGGGACGGCGTATCTACCAGAACTTCAAGAAGGCCGTGGGCTATATCGTGGCCATCCACATTCCCATCATCCTCACCGTGACCCTCCCGCTACTGCTCGGCTGGCGTTACACCAATCTGTTCTCACCCGTCCATATCATATTCTTTGAGCTGGTGATGGGGCCCATCTGTTCGATCGCTTTCGAGAACGAACCCGCCGAACCCGGCCTGATGCGCAAAAAGCCCCGACGCCTGAACGAGACTTTCTTCACGGACCGCGAACTCGGCTTCCGGGTGGTGCAGGGGCTACTGATTTCACTGGCAACTTTGACCGTGTACTATATGATGATGCAAGCAGGAGCCTCGCCGGAGAAAGTAAGAACCATGGCCTTTGTTACGCTGGTGTTGAGCAATGGGTGGCTCACACTGGTGGTTCGGTCGGACTTTGAGTCGGTGTTCCGGACAATCCGCCGCCCCAACCGGGTGCTTTGGTACCTGCTGGGTCTGAGCGTCTCGCTTCCCGTGTTTTTTCTATTAATCCCACAGATCCGGGACTTTGTGCTCTTCGCCCCATTATCGCCTATTGATTTGGGCTGGTGTTTGGCCGCGTCGCTGGCTGGCGTGGGATGGGTGGAGGGCTATAAGTTCCGAAAATGGGTGAAGGTTTATAAAACACCGGGAGCTTCGTAGCCCTGATGAGCCTTTACTGTTTCCGATCGTGTAATTCCGGCCTAACGTGCACCCCATCGGTTATCTACAAGTTAGAACGGTCGAAATTGTCCCAGGGCGCCCCCTCGTTTCCAGACTACCTGGTGCTGCCCAAAGATACCTTCGCCTAATGAATTACCACACTTTCCAGATAAGGGACTGACGTGATAAATTTCATACCACCAGCTATTAAAGCTCATGTTATCTGACTCACGCAGAGTGTAATTTTATCATGAAGTTTAACTTCTCATACACCGCTGAGGAGCAAGCAGCAGCATTCTTTTATAATTACTCCAGCCCGATCGTCTTATGAGCACACTTCAGACCAACATAATTAAAGTGATAAAGGGAATCTCTATGAGGACAAACCCAGTAGCGAAGAAAACTGCCCTTGGAAAGACCGAAGATTTAGATGCGTTCCTTACCAGGATAAAAGCGAATGCCCACAGGATGAAGTCATAGCAGAATCTGAGGAAATCAAATCTGCTGCTTAGGCTGTAAAAGTCGCCATCCCAACAGATACCCTGTGATTTTATTCAGGTCGTTTTTGACCTAGCTAATCCTTGGGGTGTTGGGAAGGATGCAACTTTAAATTTAATTTGAAAGGATTTGGTCTGAAACCTGATTCAGCCGATAAAAACATTAATTATGAAATTATCATCCCCGTCTATTTTGGTACTTGTGATTACCATGTTGGGCGCCTGCACCGACCATGACATCCCCAATGCCTTGGATCGGTGGAGGGTTAAGAGCCTGACTCGGATACTGCCAGAGAACGGTGGGACAGCCAATATCAGCACCTTCGGGTATGATGCTCAAAACCGGCTCTTTTCTGTCGTTTCATGGCAAACGCCGGACAGTACCGCAGCCGTTATCGGCCGCACGTCTTATGAGTATGACGACCAAAACCGCCTGTCGATGGTGAGACGGTCAGTTGATCCATTTGGCTCAGAAGAATATAAATTTGCTTACAACGCCAACGGCCAGCTAGCCACACTTGATTACGATGCGGGCTTTCCGGACACCTATCATATGACTTTTATCTACAGCGGTGAAAGACTGGCGAGCAGTTTGAGGAAATTCGATTTCTTCTCTTCCCTCAGGTTCAGAAGCGTGCTCAATTATACGTTCAGTGGACGCAATCTTTCAAAAGTCAGCTCAAGCCAGACTATTGAGAAGGTCATTCCTTTCGTTTCAACAGACTCGGCAACCTTCACCTATGATGATAAAACCAATCCGTTTTACGGGGTTCACCTGGTTCCTGCCCCCGTTCTGCCCGCCAGGCCGACGTTTGCTCAGTTCAGCTATACACCTATTACGGTGGTTACGACAATCTGCTTACCTTAAGCCCGGCTAACATGCTGAGCGAAACCAAAGCATCGGGCGAGGAGGTCCGCTATGAATACCTATACAACAATGCAGGGTACCCCACAAGCCGTATAACCATAAAAAAGCGCTTCGGAAAGAGTGAAAGTGCGGTTGCAGAAACTTTACTGTATGAGTATGAAAATTATTAACGTAAACCTGACCTGGACATGCGACCCATTTTATCCAGAATCATCACGCTTGCCCTTTTTGGCACCCTTTGTTTTGTACAGGGCTGTATAGACCATGTTCCGCTACGTTCCACAGTGCTAACCACGCTTCCTTTCGAAGTACAGAACGGACAGTTTACTTTTACTATTCAAGGAGATCAGTTAGGTGATTCGCCTGTGAAAGAGTACGGTGTGGTCTATGCCGCCTATTTTCGGGCGGTCGGCAACCATAATTAAATCCAACGATTGACGACAGTCGAATTATGTTTAGTTTGCCACTTGTGCAGGGGCTCAATAGATTCGATTTCGGTCCCAACATCTTGAATGGAAGAACGTTTTTTTATTATCGTGCCTACGCCATATCGGAGGATAAATCGGTTGTTTATGGCAACAGACTGACTTTCATGCTTCCATAACCGAATCCCTAAGTCCGGTTGAAATTCAGATTTCAGTCAGTTCTGTGGAAGATACAAGCTTGGCCAAAGGCACCTGGGAGTAGGTAAAGTACGGTGAATACCAAAATCTAGAAAGATTTTCAGTTAAGATTGGCCCATAAAGGGTAAAAATTGTACTTTTTCATTGCCTTTCGTTGCTTCAGAGAAGGGGCAGGCAGCCAAGTGGTTGATGCTTCCTTTCCTGATTATTGAAGCGAAAGTATTCGGTTTGGCCTTAATACGAGCCTACCCATCCAGAGCATAAAAAGCCTGACGGTCCGATGGTTCAGGCAATAGAAATCGGACCGGCAGGCTTTTTATGCTCTCCACATACGGGATTCCCTCGAACTTGTGGTTTTGAATAGCAATGGGAAGGCGGCTTAGTTCAGAAAAGTTGAGGCGCTGCTTTCCCTCCTTGAAGTTGTCAGCCCACTGGCTGCACATTTGCATACCAGGGATGACTGGTTTTATTTGTGTGGCAGTCGTTATAGGCTACTTGGACCAGGTGGTTAACGTTCTGAGGGATTTCGTATCTCGTTGAGATGTCGTAAGTTCTTTCATTAGATCTTTTTCTTTCGTCCCCAAAGAACTGCGCGATTAGAATAAGAACCATTAAGGCAAGGAATAATTCCAGTGCCATACTACCAAGGAAAGGTTTAAAATCGAGCGAAGAAAAGGTTTATTTTGGCTCTTTAAGAAAATTCTGCTGACAGAAACAGGTGGTTTAATAAGTCTTATTTTGTTCAAAATTATTGGTCAGCAGGAATTTATAAGACACAGAATCAGTGAATGAGGACGATTAGCAGGCGGAAGGCCTTTTACTATCGTTAAAGTAAGGCAAAAATGGCAAGTTACAGTTAGGTTCGCTCCCCACAGGGCTTACTAAACGTTGAGCTGCAGTCCCTGTTACTGCTGATTCTTCGGACAATTTCCGAGTATATTTACAGCTATTAGGGAAAATCAAATAGCTCTCGATGAAAGGGTTCTGAAGAGCGGGATGGTATGAGGGCTTTATGATTTTCCATATTATTCCTATTACAGAATAGAACTACCAAAATGCAGGAGGAAGACGAATTATCCGCCGAAAGCGCCATCCACATCGACCGATTAAAGGCCATTGTTGAAGAAACGATCAGGGAGGAGCAGTTAATTATCAACAACCTGCTACACCCGCCTGCCGAGGTCCTGAACCGAGGTCAGCGGGTTTCTGATAAAGTCGCGCGGTTCGGCGGAAGCTGGAAATTCATTATCATCTTCGGGGTTATACTT
This sequence comes from Salmonirosea aquatica, assembly GCF_009296315.1. Classification (NCBI taxonomy): domain Bacteria; kingdom Pseudomonadati; phylum Bacteroidota; class Cytophagia; order Cytophagales; family Spirosomataceae; genus Salmonirosea; species Salmonirosea aquatica. Next base: position 101,511 of record NZ_WHLY01000001.1, on the reverse strand, counting down.
CTGGTATGGATCGTATTCAATACGCTGGCACCCAATCAACAAAACTTTGACCCTTATCCCTTTATTTTAATGAACCTGGTACTCTCTTGCGTGGCGGCACTTCAGGCTCCCATCATCATGATGAGCCAGAACCGCCAGGAGGAAAAGGACCGGATCAGGAGCGAGAATGACTACCTCATCAACCTGAAAGCGGAACTGGAAGTCAGAAGCCTGCACCAAAAAATGGACTTACTGCTGCAGGAGGAAATCAAAACCCTTTACAATGCCCAAGCCCGGCAAATCAGTATGCTGCAGGAGTTGAATGGTAAACTGGACAAACTGACCAGATAAATCAGCCATACGATTGGATGGATTCCCAAAGAGTAAAATGGAATGTTACTTAAAGCAACTCTGTTTCATTGCCGGCGCAGTCATGGCGCTTTCCGACGGCCTGGCGGTACCATTCACCTTGGCATCCAGCCTGAGGGGGGGCGATTGCTTACAATAGGACCATTGTCGAGGCAGGCATTGCCGAAATCATGGCTGGTTCCATAGCAATAGGGCTGGAGGGTAATTTGCAGGAAAACAGAAATAGAACACTGTGTTTCCAAACTGAAGGGCGAGTATGAGGAAGTAGAACTCGTACCCGAAAAGGATAGGGTGGACTTCACGATGAAGTTCAAGACGGGTCTAGTGCAGAAGCAAGTCGCCCCAGTCGACGAACTTCGGATGATTGTTGTGGTCCCAAGACGCCTGGCGGTGATGGCCTGTGTGCTGTCCTTACGTGAGGCATTTGAGAGTAGTTCGCTGAAAGAAAAAGTATACAGGGATGTCAGCTCATCGGTGGCCATATCGTCTTTTCATCAAGCCTTTACCAGTTTACTCCGTCACGTCCAATCGCTGGTGGTATTTATCCGTTACTTGGAGACCTTAGCGCAAACGCTCATAACTAACAAATGGTCTATGTCAGGTAACCTGAAACTTTTGTGCCACTTCTACAAGATACCCCCAACAGTTGGCCAGGTCTGTTTCGAAAATCTAAAAAACACTTCAAACAGACCCCGGATGAATACGCGGTCATCGTCTAATTGTGGAATTAGATGCAAATACTGTAATCGGGGCAAGGAATACAGATTAGCAGCGTGGTTCTACCCTGTTAACGCATGGACACCTAGCGCCGGGATGGACAGGTGTTGATTCCCACCATTGTATATAAAGGGCAAAAGCTCATTAAACTGGTCAGGAGAAACACGGCGGATAAAACAATCAGCACTATGCCTAGTGTGCCGGAAACGGTACCAGTGGCATACAGGGCAATGGCCGTGATGGCGAGCACCGTCCGAACGATGCGATCAGTGATTCCCATGTTTTTTTTCATCGGGAGGGTGAATTTTGTTCAACAATGAGACAATGATACGGTGTATCAATATCAGGATCAGTGACATTTGTCACACATGTAAAAGGCTCACGGCAAATCGCCGTGAGCCTTTTACATGAATTCCGAAGAAAACAGCCAGGCATCAGAAACCAGCCAGACATCTGGTATTCATGACCCAAAAGTTTAAAGCGCCATTTTAGCCAGGTAGAAATCTACTATCTCCAGTCCGCTATGCAATCATTCCTCGAGAGCGTCGACCGTTTTCAGCGGAGAAAGAATGACCTTATCGCCCGGTTGCCAGGGATATGTTCAATGAAGTGTGTCATTTCTTAAATTCGGGTATGGCTTCGGTCGCGATCCCCGAACACAATTGTGGTTTCTAGTGCAAAACGGGGCCAAAAGTATTAAATGATGACTGGGAGAGTGAGTTTAAGAAACAATATCCTCTATTTCGGTTGCAAGCGGGTGCGACCGTTTCGATGGCGGCTCAACCTGCTTGACCCCAAGCCTTTTTTATGCTCTCTAAAGCCCGGAGTAGGAGACGGGTATCCGGTGCGGACTCACACGACGGTAACTTTTTTTTGCCAAGTCAAGTTGGGGAAAAGTGAAGGGCCATAGGGCATTCACCTCGCTTTGTAAGACAGTTAGGTGCAATCAACATCCCTCGGTAGTCTTCCGCTGATCCACACTCCTCGTCAAGAATGGTGAATTGTACAATAGCGGACATCAAGTGTTCGATAGCGGACAGCTTCGGCGTGTTCTTTCAGACCAAACAGGGCTCGGGGCGCTTGAAACGCATTTTCCTTTTGCTGGCATTGCATTTGATCAGCAAATATAGAACTAATTGTTTGCGAATGGAACGGACCTATCTGGGCGAATTTGAAGAAATTGTACTATTGACAGCGGCGGTGCTGGCCTTGCAAAGCGAGGCTTACGGCGTGGCGATCACCCACCAGATTATCGAGGAAACGGGCCGCTCGGTCCGGCTGAATCAGGTCCATGCGGCGCTGCAACGGCTGGAAGACAAGGGGATGGTAAAATCGCACCTGGGCGAACCAACGCCCCAGCGCGGAGGCCGACGCAAGCGACTGTTCAGCATCACGGCCTACGGGCAGCATACCCTACGGGACATTCAGACCGTGCGGGAAAGCCTTTGGAGTCGCTTGCAAATACCCTTCCGCCCCGCCTTAAACCTATGAGCACCCCTACCCCCCACGCCTGGCCGACCGGCTGCTGCAGTGGCTGGTGGCCCCACACCTGCTGGAATCCCTGCTGGGCGACCTGCACGAGGAGTTCGACTACCAGGTCGGGCGAATCGGCATACAGCGGGCGCGGTGGCGCTACTGGCGCGAGGTGCTGGGTTTTGTCAAACCCCGCTTCATCCGCCGACCCAAATCACAGTATTCAACCCTAAACACCATGGATATGCTACGCAATTATTTGAAAATCGCCCTGAGGAACCTGATTAAGAACAAAGCCTACTCGGCTATCAACATTGGTGGGCTGGCCGTAGGCATGGCTGTGGCCCTACTCATTGTTCTATGGGTATGGGACGAGTTGTCTTATAACAAATCATTTCAGAACTATGACCGGATTGCGCAAGTCATGCAAAATCAGACCTATAAGGGCTTCTTTTAGTAAATGGACAAAGAATGGCGCTAAGCACTTTACGATCTCAATGGGCGTAAGCCATTCTCCTCAAATTGATCGACTTTCTGAAAAGTGTAACGGCCTAACCGGTTAATATGTGCAAACCTGGCCGGAGACAGATGCCCAAAATCATTTTCATCCACTGTGTGCCCATCCTCCTGATGCTTTTTGAGGACTTCCTGAGTATACGCCGTGTTCCAAACCACAACCAAATTAGTCAGAACGTTCAAACAGCCGGCAGTCTCTTGCTGGGCATCCTCCTGTTTCCTCCGGAGATGGCCGTCGCCACCAAACCAAAGCCACGCACGAAGCGCGTGCAGCTGCTCCCCCTTGTTAAGCTGGGCATGGATGCGGCGGCGCAACGGTTTGCTTTGCAAATATCGCAGAATGAAGGTTGTTTTAACCAGTTTCCCGTACTCTTGCAAGAGTGCCGTCAAATGGTGTTGCCGCGGGTACCCCTGTAATTTGCTGATTAGCAGTGAGGATGTTACCCACCCGCTTTTTAGTGTGGCCGCAACTCGTAGCAGGTCATCCCATCTGGCACGGACGTATTCTGGTCGGAAGTTTGAAGTGAATTTAAGCGAGGGATACCGTAAGTCCATTCCCTTAATCCGGCAAAGCCGTTGGTTTGCCAGGTCGCGCAGCCTGGGAGAAAAGAGCAGCCCTAACAAATCGAACAAGGCGAAAACAATATCTGTATATCCGCCGGTGTCTGTTGTGTGCTCTACAATTTCAAGATCTGTCTCGTTACCCAGTATTTCATCCAGCACATAAGTCGCATCCCGGATTGTCGACGGTACAGATCTACTACCATACTGGGCATACTGGTCTGAGGTATGGGTAATGAGCGTATACCCCCTGCCGTAACCGTAATAACGCGGAATGGATTGTGCATTACGGATTTTGCCGCTTACCGGAAAGCGCTGCCCGTCAGAAGAAGACAACACCCCGCTGCCCCAATAGGAGGACAACCAAAGTTCATGTTGATAGTTAACCAGCCGGACCGTAGCCCGTTTGAGAGTCTCTTCCCTGATGTAATTGGTCGACACCCACCAAAGTGACTGATAGTCAAGACCTGTACTCTGGGCCATTTCGGCCAGGGGAATATTACATGCTCCCGCAAGAAGTGCTGCATACAACAATGCCTGGTGGTCTTTACTCTTGGATTCATTCTCCAAACCTGTCAGTTCACTGGAAAATCCTGTCCAATTGTCTACTTCGACCAGCAAATCAGTTAGCTCAACCCGCGGCAACAACCTGTCGACAGCTGCCCGAAGCGCTTTTAACGAATCAGGTACGTCATCCGCCTTTAACGGAGTTACTACCAGCTCACCCTCATCATCCAGACGAATATCACCGCCATCGGCCAGTATTCTTTCCATCAGCGGCAAGTGTGATTCCAGTTCCGAAATTTGCTCATCCAACCGGTAGGGTGTTGCATCCCTGTAGCCTAAATAGGTAAGCAATTCGGTACGATGCGCTTTCCAGTTGGCTTCCGGGATCAAATAAGTATCCGGACTCGCATATTTCCGGGAGTGATTCACATAGACATCTCCCGACCGGAGCCGGTCCCGCAGCCGGGCCAGAACACTTAACTCATAAGCGGGTCTGTCAATTTGCCCCTTTACAGGCTCAACGAAGGATTTCCAGGATGGCAGCATGAATTTCATAGGTATTTCATCAGGACTCTTTCGCTTTCTGCTCGTTTGCCAGTCGGCTACCAATTGAAGCGCCTGTTCAAAATCATCCCCTGCAAAGACATGCTCGAAGGTCAGGATATCCAAAAAACTGGCAGAAAAGGATTTAATGGATCGGTAGCGGTTAACAAGAAAGTGGTGAAAAGTCCTTGGCCCTTGTTTGGTCAGCCTTTGCATGATACTGATGGCTTCTACTAACTCGCTTCTGGATACGCTGGCATATATACTAGCTCTCAATTCGGCAGCCGGAATGTTGATCTCATCCACAATAGGTTCGGCAGCCTTTCCCAAAGTAACAAGTGCGCCATCCCTGGACTTGACTTGTTTCAGTTGGTACTCGGTCAGCTCCCGCGCTGATTGGCCACAGATATCCTCCCAGTACTCATCAAAAAGCCTCAGGGTATAATCCGTGATTGTAATGTATGCTTCCAGGCAAAAAGCAACCAGCATGGGGTAACGTTTTGTGCCGGACATTCGCATCACTGCCTGATTGGTCTTACTCCTGGCCAGGACTGCAAGCCGCTTTCGACGGTTGGGATGCAGACTGCTGGTATCCCATTGTTCGATACCGAGCTTGGCAAGATATTGCCGTTTATGCAGCATGAGTTTGATTTGGTTCGCCGTTGGACTAACCGGAGGTTTTGAAAGCCAGTTGTGTGGGGTTATCTTCAAGACTGTGTCAACGGTCAGAAGCTTGTCTAATTCCTCTTTGAAGGAATCGGTCAACAGTGTCGAAAGCCGGCGATAGGTTTCCTGATGCGCTAAATCAGCTAGGGAAACCACCAGCCGCTCCAGTTCGATAATGGCTGGCCTTAAAATTCCTTCTTTCCTTAGCCAGTCACATGCCAGAGATAATAGCACATGTTCGTTATCATGCTCTAAGGCTCGCTCCAAAAGCCAACGCTCCAGGGGTACCGTATCGATTAGGGGTTGCCACCTTCTTCGTTTTAGATACGAAAGGATCATGTATGAATGTTCCGAGATCGTTTTTTCCCGACTTCCATAATTGTTAAGGCATCGCGGATCGTCAATGGCCAGTTGTCCCGCAACATAATTGATCAGATTGTCCGGTACCTTCCGGTACCATTCCTGGGGCAAATGGTTCATCAACCTTATAACCGTCAACTGGAGGGCAAACCCTAGCCTGTTGTGATCACGCCGCATACCGGCTACCAGCAGATGATCTGTTGGGGATAGAAAACAATACCGGATTAAATCCTCCTGCGGTAGATCAGATGGAATGCTTTGATAACGTTCGCGTTCTTGATCAGAAAGAAATTCAGCGGGCATAGTTTTGATCCGGCGGAGTGGTGGCAAAAAAACGTTCGTTTACAGGTACAGCTCCTTACTTCTGGAAAAGAGGCGGAACCTGGTGAAAAAGTTGTATCCAAAACTTATCTACTTTATGAATGTACCGTATATTGCGAATTAATGAGTATCAGATACAAACTACAAAAATCAATGCGGGTAGGATACGCACGGGTCAGCACCCAGGAGCAAACATTAGATTCGCAGACCGATGCTTTACGTCAGGCAGGTTGCGAACGGATTTATGAAGACAGAATATCCGGAACGAAGTCCCGTAAACCGGAATTTGAATTGATGATGGGTTTCTTACGTAAGGGGGATACCATCGTAATCTGGAAGCTGGACCGGCTGGGGAGGTCGACACGTGGGCTTATTGAACTCGTTGAAGAACTTGGCAACAAAGGCATCCATCTGGTGTCTCTCAATGATCCTATCGATACTACTTCACCCGGAGGCTTGCTAGTGTTCCAAATATTCTGTGCGCTTGCTGAACATGAGCGCAATGTCATTGTGCAGCGTACCCGTGCCGGACTCGAGTCGGCTCGTGCCAGAGGGAGAAAAGGTGGTCGACCAAAGGGATTAGCTGTAAAATATCAGAAGATGGCTCCTTCGGTAAGGGATCTTTATGAACTAGGCCAGCAGTCTACAACCCAAATCATGAATTCCTTTCAGATTGGAAGTCGCAGGACATTGTACAAGATACTTCGTCACGCCGGGGTTAGCATCAGGCCGGTTGAGCGCTCAATACGTAAGGATGATTGAAATTCCCGGGCGGCGTTCCGCTTAGCGCTATTCTTTGGTCAGATACTAAAAGAATCCCTATAATGGCGTAGTTGGTACACAGCAACATAATCCGATGCCGCTGGGCAATGCGTTGCGAACGCAGTTTGGCTCTTCGTTTAAGTACGTTGTCATGTCGTCAGCAACTATCCCGACGATCTTGTCTGTCGGTAACGATAAGTTTACCAAAGGAGGCCGGTATATCGAATCAAATGCGCCAGATATGCTGAGTCTGCACATGATTCACGGAGTACGAACCGGCCTCAAAGACCCCAACTCAATTCTGCTATCGAGGTCAGTTGCCCAGGTTTTTTTCGGCAATCAGGACCCAATCGGTAAAGCCGTAAAAATCAACAATGGTATCGACGTGAAAGTGGCTGGTGTGTACGAAGATTTTCCCGAGAACTCCACCTTCAATGACGTGCTGTTTTTAGCACCGTGGGACATTATAGCCCGGGATACAAAGAATAAAGAGGACTGGGACGCCAATCAATTTATGACCTATGTCCAATTGGCCGATAAGGCGGATGTCGATCAGGTATCGGCAAGGATAAAAGATATCAAGATGAAACAGGTGCCTCAGGAAAGTAAATCATATAAGCCGGAAATGTTCCTGTTTCCAATGGCTAACTGGCATTTGTATTCCGATTTTGAAAATGGGGTTAGTGTCGGTGGACGTATTCAGTATGTCTGGCTTTTTGGCATCATCGGCGCCTTTGTATTACTGCTGGCCTGCATCAATTTCATGAATTTAAGTACAGCTCGTTCCGAAAAACGCGCCAAAGAAGTAGGCCTTCGGAAAGCGGTAGGATCGTTACGGACGCAGCTGGTGATCCAGTTTTTCAGCGAATCGTTACTGGTTGTTGGCGTCGCTTTTGTGCTGACGATTGGGTTGACGGTACTACTACTTCCTCAATTCAATGTGCTGTCTGGGAAGCAACTTTCCCTTATTTGGGAAAACCCGTATTTCTGGCTGGGTAGCGTGGGTTTTATCCTGCTTACGGGACTGTTGGCAGGGAGTTACCCCGCTTTGTATTTATCTTCTTTCCAGCCCGTTAAAGTCCTGAAGGGTGCTTTTCGGGTTGGACGATTTGCTGCCATTCCCCGCAAAGTTCTGGTGGTGGTGCAATTCACTGTTTCGGTAACGCTCATCATTGGTACGCTTATCGTATACCGACAGATTCAGTTTGCGCAGAGTCGTCCGATTGGGTATGACCGGAACGGATTGATTATCTTCCAAACGCCTACTCCAACCGTTCACACGCATTTCGATGCCATCCGGGATGAACTAAAACAGGCGGGCGCTATCGCCGAGATGACCGAATCGCACAGCCCCATGACCGATCTGTTTTTGGCGTTGGCCGATTTCGACTGGCCCGGTAAAGACCCGAATCTGCAAGCCAGTATTGGCGTCATTCAGGTATCGCATAGTTATGGAAAAACCGTGGACTGGCAAATCCAGCAAGGACGGGATTTTTCGAGAGCACTTGCTTCTGACTCATCGGGTATTATACTGAATGAATCGGCTGTCAAACTAATGGGACTTCAGCAGCCAGTTGGTAACATCATTAAGCTAAGAAATCTGTCGTTTCGGGTAATTGGTGTGATTAAAGATATGGTGATGGAGTCACCTTATGAACCTGTTCGGCAATCAGTGTATCTCATCAACGATCGAAAGGGGAATTTCGCTATTCTAAAACTGGCTCCTCAAACAAGCTCGCATGAAGCTCTGGCGAAAATTGAAGCCACGCTCAAAAAATATGATCCTGAATCTCCCTTCGATTTTAAATTCGTCGATCAGGAATACGCCCGAAAATTCGATGATGAAGTACATATCGGCACATTGGCATTGGTTTTCACGATTCTGGCTATTTTCATCTCATGCCTGGGTTTGTTTGGACTAGCCTCGTTCGTGGCCGAGCAGCGTACCAAAGAAATCGGCGTTCGGAAGGTACTGGGAGCTACGGTGTTTAATCTCTGGCAGTTGTTATCCAAAGATTTTGTGGTGTTAGTCCTGATTGCGCTTGGCATTGCCACCCCCATCGCCTGGTACTTCCTGAGTGACTGGCTTGCGAAATACGAATACCGCACCGACATCTCCTGGTGGATTTTTGCGGTTTCGGGTGCGGGAGCAGTAGTCCTCACGTTGCTGACAGTCAGCTACCAGAGCATCAAAGCGGCTCTGATGAATCCGGTCAAAAGCTTACGCAGCGAATAAGCCGTGAAACCTACCCCACCGCGCCTGGCCGACCGGCTGCTGCAGTGGCTGGTGGCCCCGCAGCTGATGGAATCCCTGCTGGGCGACCTGCACGAGGAGTTCGACTACCAGGTCGGGCGAATCAGCATACAGCGGGCGCGGTGGCGCTACTGGCGCGAGGTGCTGGGTTTTGTCAAACCCCGCTTCATCCGCCGACCCAAATCACAGTATTCAACCCTAAACACCATGGATATGCTACGCAATTATTTGAAAATCGCATTTCGGAATTTAGCGAAGCACAAAACGTTCTCGGCAATCAGTATGCTTGGCCTTGCACTGGGTATGGCAAGCAGCTTGCTGATTATGCTTTGGGTGCAGGATGAGAAGAGCGTCGATGCATTCCACGCCAACAAGCAGCAATTGTATCGGGTCTATATGCGGGAGTTTTTCAGCGGACAATTGCAGGGAGTAATCTGGACGCCTGGCCCATTAGCCGACGAATTGAAGCGATCGGTTCCCGAGATCAAGTATGCAACTCCTCACGAGGGAGTGGGTAATCAAACATTTTCCGTGGGTGATAAAACCTACAAGCAGGCGACGAATGCGGTGAGTGCCGATTTCTTTAAAATGTTTAGCTATAAACTCCTGCAGGGTACACCGGAAGCCGCCCTAAAAGACAAAAACTGCCTGGCCATTTCCCGGAGCATGGCTGAGACTTTTTTCGGTAGTCCCGAAGCCGCCATTGGCAAAACCATCCGATTTGATAACCGTAAAGACTTATTGGTGACCGCCGTATTCGAAAACACAGACCAACGCAGCACCTTACAGTTTGACTGCCTGCTGTCCTGGGAGGATTATATTGAAGAAAATGAGTGGGCTAAAGGCTGGGGCAGTACCAATCCGCTTACATTTTTCATGCTTCGATCCGATGCTGATCCGGCTCGGGTGGAGGCAAAAATGAAGCACCTGCTCGACAAATTCAACCGGGATGAAGGCAAGCCGCAACCCACCGAACTGGCCATGCAGCCTTTCCACGAATATTATCTCAACGGCAATTTCGAGAATGGAAACATAGTGGGCGGCCGTATTGAATATGTTCGGTTGTTTACCATCATAGCCGTATTCATTTTACTCATTGCCTGCGTCAATTTCATGAATCTGGCCACTGCCAGGTCGGCTAAACGGGCTAAGGAAGTTGGCGTGCGAAAAGTAATTGGAGCCGCCAGGTTGCTATTGATCGGGCAACTTGTTGGCGAAGCCCTGTTGATGGCCTTTCTTTCCGTCATTCTGGCCGTATTGTTTGTGGCCTTATCCCTGCCAGCTTTCAACAGCCTGACTGATAAGCAGATTATTTTACCTGTCAACGCACTTTCATTTTGGGGAGTTTTGGTTGGACTGGCCCTGATTACAGGCCTGGTGGCTGGAAGTTATCCTGCTTTTTTCCTGACTTCGCTTAGTCCGGTTCGGATTCTGAAAGGTACCTTCAGATTTGATAAAAATTCTATCTGGCTCCGTCAGGGATTGGTTGTGTTTCAGTTCGCCCTGTCAATTATCCTGATTATTGGCACCGTCGTCATCTATCGGCAGGTAGCCTACACACAATCCAAAAACCTGGGCTACGACCGCGAAAATCTCCTCTACTTTCCGTTAGAGGGCGATCTGGTCAGCAACTACGACCTGCTCAAGGATGAACTTACGAAGCTTCCGGGTGTAAAGCAGGTATCTCACATGACCGAATCGCCGGCATCAAGTGGCTTCGGTACAGAGTCAATAAACTGGCCGGGCAGTGATCCAAACAACAGGGTTCGTTTTACACCGGTAGGTGTCGGTTACGATTTTGTGAAGGCCATGGATATAAAGATTCGCGAAGGCCGGGACTTCTCGAAAGAATACGCTACCGATACAACTGGTTTTCTAATCAACGAAGCCGCCCTCAAGGTAATCGGATACCAGCAACCCATTGGGAAAACCCTGAATTGGGGGAGCTCGAAGGGCACAATTATTGGCGTATTGAAGGATTTCCACTTCCAGTCTCTGCATACGGCAATACGACCCATGATTGCCTACCTACGTACCAAAGAACGCTCTGGAAATGTGATAGTCCGGATCGAAGCCGGTAGAACCAGTGAAACTGTCGCCAGTCTGGAAGCCGTCTGCAAAAAACTAAACCCAAAGTTTCCCTTTACCTATTCGTTTACCGACCAGACTTACGCCCGACAGTATAAGAGCGAACAGATTGTGAGCACACTTTCGAACTACTTTGCTCTGCTGGCTATCTTTATTTCGTGCCTGGGTCTTTTTGGGTTGTCTACTTTTACCGCCGAACAGCGTACCAAGGAGATTGGTGTCAGGAAAGTAGTGGGCGCGTCTGTTGCGAGTATTGTCAGTCTACTCTCGCAAGATTTCCTGAAGCCGGTTGCCGTTGCCATTATGATAGGATCGCCGGTGGCCTGGTATGTGATGAACCGATGGTTGCAGGGTTTCGCATACAAGATTGATATGGAGTGGTGGATGTTTGCGCTGGCAGGCTTGCTGGCCGTGGGCATTGCCCTGCTGACGGTCAGCTTCCAGAGTATCAGGGCAGCCCTGGTCAATCCCGTGAAATCACTCCGTTCGGAATAAGCCATGAACATGGCTGTCCAACCCACTACCTAAGCAAGTCGCTGCTCACCCGAATGCACCCCTACTGGTATGAGAGGGCAAGCAAGACTTCGGCCACCCTGCGGCGATTGCTCAATGTGGCATCGCCGGGTCGCCCCTTAGGTTTGTGTTATGGTAATAAACTAAGAATGGTTAGTTTTTCATCAGTCAACCAGGGTGGGGCGATCTAACGCATTTACCTCAGGCAGTCTGAGTGCCCTGAACTACCTGCATTGAGCACCTACACGGATTTGTTACTGTTTACCTTATTTTCCTTGAAATCAGGGCTCTCGTACGATCTCTTAGGTTTCACCACCGGCATGGACGGCTCGACCGCCAAGCGAAATCAGGATATTGGTATATCCGTACTGGGCCATTCTTTGGCAGCCTCAGGACATGTCCCCAAGCGTGGTTTTGACAGCGCCGAGGAGTTCAAAGAATACTACCAGGGCAAGGGTGCCATCCTGATCGATGCCACCGAACAACGCACACAGCGGCCGGGCACCCGTGATCTTCTCTTCAAAGATGCGGTCGCAGCCGTGACGTTGTAAGGCGTCAAGTTGCGTGTCGGTGTTCTGATCTACGGCCGAAACCCTGGCGTATCCAAAAATCTAGTTCATAAAGGACAGTCCGTCGAAACGGTCAACAAGTTAGGTTCATCAGCATAAAGCACGATTCATGTGTGAACCTACTTTTTGGACCCCATTTTTGGGACCAAGTCAAAAAGAAACCCCTCCTTCCTGTAGAGCTCAGAAAGGTATGGCTTGTTGAACCCCTGTTAGTCCCAAAGCCCCGAAGTGCCGCCGATGCCAGAAGTTTGTTTAAGACGAGTATAAAAGGGAAACTTATTTTTGCTAGGGGTATGCCATTCGAAATGGTCCGTTTTTGGAAGGGAGGCAATTATGGATATTTTCATGGCCTGGGATTAGCCTGTTTCCCCAAGGGTAGACTGGAAACTCCCTGTATGGGAGTCGCGGTGAAAATTGGAACTTTGTATTGTGAGAACCAATATTTGTAAGGGTTAACATATTCTGAGAGGTCGGCTGCTTCCTGCAATCTATCGACTAAACCTGTTCTCGCCTGTACTTCGCTCCGGGCTTTCCACACTGTATGTTCGGCTACAGCTCATATCCCTTAAGGAGCGCTTAATATAATTTCTTCTTCCCTTCTATTCCAATAAAATTAAGGTTTCCTATCTTTTGACGGGAAGTCAATGCCGCCTAAAATGGATCCAATGGATTGAACCGTACTTGAACGGACCTCCGGCCCAAAAGGTAAAACTGACTGTTGCTTGTCGGCAGGCTTGCGCATTGATGGTTTTACCTTTTTCGGAGCTTTCATTTGATCGATGCCGAGCGATTTAACCAGGTAAGCCGTTTGGTTCTTCACATTAGGCCTTAGGCCGTTGGCAAACTCTGAGTCCAACTGGAAAAAGTTGTCTAGCAATCCGTAATCAGAAACAATGACATCTCTCTGCCAGCTTTTTAGCTTATAATTATTCATCAGCCGCAAGGCTGTTGCGACGGCTTCGTGAATGGGCATCTCTTGGACAATTTTCCGATCTTCATCAATATACTGCATAGCAATTTGCTGGGCAGTTTTTATGAAGAATCGTAACTCGATGATTCGCTTACCTTCCTTTTTGTTGGGTTCCCAATCCAAATTTATTGCGGCTTTGTTTTTCAGTTCTTTTTGAGCCACCATCAAAGCATTCTTTTTAAAATCGTAAAAAGAATAGCTTTTCGGACAATTGAGCATCATCATTAGTTGATCCACAGCGTAAGTGAACTGCATCTGCCCCCTATTTTGGTACATGCTTACAATTTCAAAGATCCGTTGCGCGTAAACCGAGCTGAGAGAAAGCATGACATCAATGTCGTATTTAGTATAGCGCTGTCCGAGTTCAGCGAAATGAGGAACCATTTCAGAAAACATCGTTAGCTCAATTACCCTTTTGCCATCCACTATCTCAGAACGGACGCGCGGGAAAGGTGTGATGAAGTCGAATTTATTGCGGTTGTCATCGCGATAGATCAAGCGCTTTGATTGCAACGATTCGGCGGCATCGGCAATTTGCTGATGGTGATCCCGCGTGAGGGAGGAAAATGGGATATTTACAATCACATTCGATTTGGGCCTCAACTCTCCTTTTAAAGCCAGGTGGCCAATCTGATTGACAACTAAAACCACGATCTTTTTCTCCAGTTCCGTAAATTCCTGTTTGGACTCTGTGAAGAGGTTAGGCTGATAATTGGTAGGCCGTTTGTTAAAAACGGGAGCTAATTGATCTTCAATTGATTGCTGGCCTTCCATGAGTGATTGGTGTCAGTGAGCTGATGTCCAGTTATTAATCCAAATCTAAGAAAAGGAGTTCGTTTTGCCAAACTCGGTTTTTAAGGTTAGCTGACACCGCCTAAACCTCGGTTTTCTCGCACTTTGAATAAGAGATGCATTATTGTAGGTTATCAGTGGAGGCCCTAGGTTCTCATTACAGCACCGCTTAAACCTCGGTTTATTAAATAAATGTTTATTCGCCATACCGCCTAAACCTCGGTTTGTAACGAGAATGCCCTAAACCCTAACACCGCCCAAACCTCGGTTTTCTATATACTGCATTTAAAAAGGAGAATAAATCTTCCACTTGAGCACCAGTTATCCACATTACTCTACTTAAGATCATCACCGCCTAAACCTCGGTTTCCTATATGCGCACCGCTTAAACCTCGGTTTGTCCTCCGCCTAAACCTCGCTTTGCTCCCTCCTAAACCTCGGTTTTCAAATAGTGGAACTCCGCCTAAACCTCGGTTTTACACCGCCTGAACCTCGGTTTTCTCTTTATAAAATATTAATTTACAAAACGTTACACGGCTTTTAAATCAATCAAAAAAGAATTGATAATAGATAATAGATCAAAACCTTTATTTTTTATTGGAAAGGGAAAAGAATAGTTTTTATGAAAACACTTATTTACCTTTGAAGTAAATAAGTGTTTTATTTTACATATTATGGAAGTCACAGAAAAGAAACAGCCAACTCAAAGACAGAAAAATGCTGATTTAGGAGTAGTCAGACAACTTGTCAAGGCCCAGAGCATTCAATTAGAGCCCTTAACAAATCAGGTTAGTGCCCTACCGAACGACCCTGAACTTGAATACTATTTCGTTCCCATGGAATTTATGAAGGATTATAAGCCCTTTTTTCCAGCCGATAAGGCACCTTATAAGAATCTAAAATTGGTCAACTTCAACAAACCCGCTATTTCATTATCTTTTTTTAGCAAACACAAATACACTGTCAAACGGGATAACGACCCAGAAGCAATTCTTTTGCATCTGAAAAATCACCGGGAGGAGCTGTTTGAATGCTCCCTATTCAAGCCGCTGGACAGTGAACAGGAAAAGCAACTTCGGCAAATTGACGAGTTGTTTCGTAACTACCGGGCTAATCCCGATTCATACCAAACCTGCTTTTCCAACTACTACCATTACTACCGATATTGGTATTGCTCCTATCGATACTTTGAAGATAGTGCTAACACCAAAGCCGATAGTGAGAGTGTACATCTCTTGAAGCACACCGAACGAATAAAAGGGCAAGTCCACGAGCGTCTTAACATAATCTTTATCGACATGAACTATATCACTCAGCCCATACCTTACGACAACAAGCTCGTAGATCGAGAACTGGAAACCTACCCTATCCAGATCAAGCAGGGTACTACCACGTTATTTATAAAGAAAATGTAACTAGTATAAAATAAGTAAGTATTCTGTTAATGAATCAGTTATACTTCACAGCTTTACTGTAACTGGCCCTAACTACTCAAAGGTATAATTTCCCCCACGGCTCTCGCTACGGAGTTTACAAACCATCCCTAAGCCTATAAGCGAATCTCAGGTCGTGAAAAGATTAAGAATGCATTATGTTGCTGTCCAATGATGTATCTTCGAAAACAAGGTGCTTGGGGTAGTCATTCCTTCGCGCCCCTATGGTTTTGCTTGACTATAACCCGCCGTCGCCGACTGAATCAAATACCACTTCCTGAGCGGCTGTCCATTATCCGTTCAATACCTTTCTTTTCCAGGCCCCATCGAGCTTTCGCCGCCGTACAATGCCTAAGGTGAGATCTTTGATGATTTAACTGTGTTCGGTTCTTCGTTTTAAATCTCTCTGGCAAATCAAGGTTCACAAAAATTCAGGATCCTCTGTAAGTTTTTCTGCATTGCCGCAACCTATGGTGAAAAACAATAGCTATGAACCTCCATAAAATCCTGACTACCGTTTTAGCCCTGATGTATTTTCATTGTCCGCGTGGCTACGCCCAGACCGAGTCAGCCGCTGCCAAACTGCTCCATGACTACTTGATCACGCAGCATCAGAGGATGGGGTTCAACGGCGTGGTAATGGTAAGTGCCAACAATAGCCTCATTTACCAGGACGCAGTAGGTATGGCCTCCAAAGAGTTAGACGTACCCATCACCCCCCAGTCCGTTTTCCGAATTGCGTCTATCACCAAGCAGTTCACCGCCCTGCTGACCGTCCTGGCAGCCAAGAAAGGCAAATTCGCGCTGACGGATTCACTCGCTGGATTCTTTCCCGAATTGACCGACCCCACGTGGCGGAAAATCACCCTGCACCAACTTTTGACCCATACCTCCGGCTTACCCCATAACGAGGGCATTGTCAACTATTGGAGCGTCAAGTCCTTTCTGCCCCTGAGCGATAAACAGGCAATGGCTGAAATTTTTGATCTCAAACTACTGGCCGAACCCGGCAAGGAAACCCATTACTCAAGCCCTGGCTATTTTCTATTGGCCGGTGTGTTGGAAAAAGTCTATCAGGACACCTACGCCAATATTTTGGCAATAAAAATAGGAGAACCGCTCCGGCTGTCAAATACGGGCGTGGCTTCGTCGCGAAAAATGATTCCCCGGCTGACCAGCGCCTACCATATGCTGGGCGATTGTCTGATTGTGGCTCCCAACCGTGATTTTAGCCTGATGAAAGGCTCTGGCGATTTGTATGCGTCGGCGGAAGATTTGACCCGATGGAACAGCAGTCTGTTAGACGGCACACTATGGCCCGGGGAAATAAAAGAGAAGCTGTTTTCCGTTCAGAACCCGCAACCCGTGAACGGAAGAGAAGACGGCTACGGCTACGGCTGGTTCATCAGGCCTGGCGGAAACCGGACGCGGGAAGCTTACTACACGGGCGGCGGTACGTTCGGGTGCTCTGCTATCTCGGTCATTTACCCGGAGGAAAACATGTCCATCGTAATTTTGAGCAACGTGTCCGCCCTGCCCGTCGACGAACTTTGGAAAGACGTGGAAAAGATTGTTTTCGGGGATGATTTTGAATTGCCTGTAGTTCATCAGGAAAAGAAACTTCCGGCGGGACATGTGGGCAAAATACCGGGAATCTACGTAGGGGAGAATGGTATGCAACTCACTATCTCTCTGTCGGGAAACCAGCTTTACGCCAAACTGGGTAGCAATCCGGCTTTCGAGATATATGCCGAAACTCTTTTCCAATTCTATGGCAAAAAGGTGGCGGTGGTGCTGCGCTTTCAGCCCGATAAGCAGGGGAACGTTACGAGAGTGGAGGCTGATGGGAAAGGTCAAAAGTTTACTTTCAAAAAGCAATAAGCCATGGAGCAGACCGAGTTTCTGGCCCTCATCGATCGACACCAAGGAATTATCCACAAGGTGTGCCGCCTGTACCGTGACACCCGGGAGGATCAGGAGGACCTGTTTCAGGAAATCGTCTACCAACTGTGGCGCTCCTTGCCTTCGTTCGTTGGCACGGCCAAATTCACCACCTGGATGTACCGCATCGCCTTGAACACCGCGATGGCCACCCACCGGAAGAATAAGCCACAGCTGGTGTCGGGCGACTCCCTTCCCGAACGTGCCGACGAGGATGGGGACGCAGAACGTCAGCACCGCGAGGAAAAAATGTTTGCGGCCCTGAAGCAGTTAGACGATCCCGAAAAAGCGCTGATCGCCCTCTATCTCGATGACCTGAGCTACCGGGAGATAGCCGAACTCACCGGCCTGACTGAGAACCATGTGGGGGTGAAGCTCAACCGCATCAAGACAAAAGTCAAGAAAATTTTAAATATAAACTGATGGAACTCGACGAGCTTAAATCCGACTGGAAGAACCTGACTCCCGACACGAAGACGGGCGATGCGCTGTTCCAAATGATTCAGAGAAACAGTCACCCGGTTCTGAAAGGAATCAGAAGGCAGTTAGTAATTGAAACGGCCCTGTTTACCGTTTTCCTGCTGGTGTATTACAGTGGGTTTAACGGGGACCAAAAACCGCTCTATACCAACGTTTTGCTGGTGACCGCGATGCTGTTGGTCATCGGCCATAATATTCTGGGGTACCTGGCTGCCCAAAACATCGTCGCAGGCTCTGACCTGAAAGTATCGCTCGAAAACTACCTTGTAAAAGTCAGAAGGTACGCTATCGTGTCGGTATCTTCCCGAGCGGCTGCTTTTATTTGCCTGATCCTGTTTTTTAGCTCGACGGTTACCTTTTCAAGCGGTAAACTGCTTGTTTTACTTGGCATGTTACTAGTAATTCCCGTTCAGGTCTTCTTTCTATCGAGGATATGGAAGAAAAGGATTGGAAATTTGAAAGCAATGTTGAAACAACTGGTTGAAAAATAGCAGATCAATTGTGAAAATAATTATTACGAGCCCAATGGTGCTCGTTGAAGTGAGTGGCGAGGGAAATTGTACGTTTGAGTAGTTAAGCCTGGCGTTGGCCGATTTTTTTTTGATAGCACCGCCTAAACCTCGGTTTTCATTCTCTGGCTGAATTCAGGGGTCTGGGTTGCCCGTACCACAAAGCCCTGCTCGATCACAATCTCGACCTGGGGTGATAGAAATCCGTAGGGCAAACGCTCGCTAAGCACATAGGCTTTGTTTGTTTCTACTTTCCCCTCCCCTACTTCCCGGAGATTTAGCATCAAATCCGCCATCTGACGTGGTAAGTTTCCGTTGTGTAAAACCTGGCCAGATTCGTCCCGGATAACATAGCGGGATTCCTTACCCAGTTCCACCTCCTGCGTAAGATCCGCATTGAAATCTTTCATACGAGGTTTCTGAATTTTTACCCGGTGGTGTAGCGCGGTCAGGGTAAGCAGGGATTCGCTGACCATAGCCAAGGCGGCGGACGATTCGGGAATGCTGATTCGTACGCTGCCACCGACTTGGTTTACTTCGATCAGGGTACCCCCATCATTGAACGCCTCGATCTTTTTCAGCAGTCCTTCTCGGACAGTATGATAACGTTCCTCCTCCGGCAGTTGATAGGCAATGCGTCTGCTTTTGGCCGTGATAGGATTCACAGGAAACAGATCGCTGATCATTCGTTGCACGAATTGTAAGTCATAAAGATGACCTTTCGCGTCTCGGTCAAAACTCAAAACCAGACACCAGTCCTTTACTTTATTAAAAGACGCGATGTAGCGAAAGGTTGTCTCGACCTGCTGTCGGGTGAGTTGGCCGCCCGTTGAAAAATACACGGAATCGAAAGCTTGGTCACCGTCGATGCTCCGCAGCTGCCGGTGGGAAAGGGCATCGATGGCGCTTTCCAGTACGTGAAACCGTTTGACTTTAAGCGGCGGGTTCGAGATGAATACGCTGTTGATGCGATCGCTGCCGGAGGCGTGCAGCTTTACCTTGTCATTTCTGAGTTCCAAACCTACCACCTCAGTGGACTTCCCGTTGTAGTAAGGAAAGGCGACATTGGTGAAGCGAATATATTCTCGTTCTGGGTGGACTTTAGTCGTCATATAGCCTACCGCCCGGTTCTCGCTTGGATCGAAATAGGCAACGTGGGAGAATATCCGACCCTTAAATTCAGGACGTTGGATAGTTTCAGGAGCGATGTGCCGCCGGTTGAGATAATTCTCTTCTTCCAAAGGTCTGACATCGAATAACGCTTCGGTGAAGGGTTTTACCGCTACTGACTCCCCTACCCTTTCCAGTGGTCGACGATTTTGACTCACCTGCTCGGGGTCGATGCGAAGATAATCGTAAAGTACATGGGTAATGTTCCTAAACTCGTGTTCTCCGGGATGGTTATAAGTCGAGAAAACGGTAGAAAGACGGTTGCGAATGAAATCGATTACTGTACCTGAATCAGTGAAATCTCCGGCCCGCTGGTAAACTTGTTGGGTGGGGTCTTTGGGATTTTTGATAATGATCCGGTCTCCGTGTCCAGGATGTTCCAACACGGGTCGGGTGCGGCCTTTGCGCGGCAATAGCTGATACCCATAATGAACTGCCAACTCGATGATGGAGACATTTGCTCGTAGCTCCGGCACCGGAATCAGATTGGGGAAACGCTCTTTTAACTCATCGAACTTGGTCATGGGAATAAACTCTTAGCGTGGGGCCCGAAAAAAGAGTTCAAGATTCTATTCCCTTTAATTTTTCCGTAGCCTGAATGATTTTGTCGCACAGCTTGGAAACCGATTGGCTTCCATTCCGTAGTTTTCCAGCAAGCTCGTTGATTTCCTTGATCAATTGTACCCTTTCTGAATTGCTCTCCTGGTTGAGTTCGGGCTTGGGAGTTGTAGGTTCGGACGCGTCGCCGCGTGCTAAAGCGATAATGTCTGATTTACGCATTTTGACCTTACCACCCAGCACATCTTTTCTTAATTCAGCATTCATGCTGTCGATTCCTATTGCAAAGTCGGCGTCTCGTTTGATAGTCTTCGGACTAACGTTGAATTGCTCCGCCAGTTTTTCTGCCGTCGTCCCTCCTACTTCATAAGGGTCAATTTGTCCTTTATGCGTGGACTTCAAATTCTCGATGTCTTGCTCTATTGATTTCCCCTTAATTTCACCTCTGGATGCATAAGGGTCAAATTGTCCCTTATGGTTTTCCCGCGTGTATTTGCCTTTTTCCAGCTTCTGGGTGTTATACTTTTTGCCACGTAGGTAAGAAATTTGTTCTGGTGATAAATTCCTCCTACCTAGTTGATTATCAATCATATATTCCTTCACCTCAGCGAAGGAAACAAACGTGGATAAGTTGATTCGGTAATCCAGCCCATGTTTGGTGCAGATTTGGTACCGATTATGTCCGTCGATCAAGATGTACTCTCCTTGGCGGGCTGACTCGCTGTCTTCCGGCACCTCCCATACCAGAAGTGCCTCCCGGCAGCCTTCTCGCAAAATGTTGACTTCGAGTTGGCCGAATTCTTCATTTTGCAGCGGCGGGATGAGGTCTTCCAACTCGGGCAGAATCTTGATCTTGTTGCGAATCTCTTCATGACGCATTAGGCCCTGATCCTTAATCATGCGGCTGTCCTGGAGAAAATTCTGATACTTTTTCACGCGGTTTCTGATTTAAGAGTTTTGATTTTCAGTATTTCATCCGCCAGTTTCATGTAGTCTTCAGCGGCGTTGCAATTAGGTGAGTACGTGAATAAATCCTGCTGGGCGATCTGCGATTCTTTGACCGTTACATTGTTGCGAATCTCGCTTTTGAAAATCCGGAAGTTGCCAAGGGTCTGATTAATATAGTCGATCATGTCGCGGTGTACCTTCAGGCGGCGATCGACCATAGTCAGCAGAATGCCCTCGATTTTGAGATTATAATTGATTCGGTCACGCACCTGAAAAATTCTGTCGAAAAGATTGGAAACGCCTTTCATAGCCGAAGCTTCCGGCTGCAGCGTAACTAAACATGAATCTGAAGCCACCAGAGCGGAATTGGTAAAAATGTTGAGTGCAGGCGGACAGTCGATCAGAATGTAGTCGTACTGACTCAGCAATGGGGTGAGCGCATTTCGCAATTGATTGACGCCACCTACCGCCTGCACGAGTTCAAGATCGGCGTATGCAAGTTCTAAATCGCTGGGAGCTAAATCGTAACCCTCGGCGACAGGGTGGATAAATAGCGGGGTACTTTTCAATAAGGTATGGGCTACTTGCGCTTCGGGTTCGTCGACACCCAGAGATTGGGAAAGATTGCCCTGAGAGTCCATATCTACCATGAGTACCCTTTTACCCCGAAATGAGAGCGCACGACCTAGGTTAATGGTCGTAGTGGTTTTGCCAACCCCGCCCTTATGATTAATAATGGAAAGCACCCTGGCCTGATGCTGGCTTCCTGATGACAAACCGTATTTTTCCAACACAGGAGTCAAAGCGGCCAGATGCCGATCATTGAGTGTACGCTTTCCAGCGATGGCTTTTGAAAGGGTAGAGGACGGAAGAGCCGCTTCCTTCTCCAGAATTGACACAGATAAAGCTGGATTGGTGCCCAGAAATTCAATAACATCCTTATTAGAAAACATAATCAACCTGTTTGTCTGATTTTATAGACAAATAAGGATATAAATTTTTAATAAGTCAATAATATTAGACTTTTTTAGAAATTATTTTATGCTATTGATGCCGTAGAATGGCAGGAATAAAAAATAGATGATTAAACGTTGGGCGTTTCCCTGCGGGCCGGGCCACTACGGGGTACGCTGCGCTCCGTGCTAAGCACAAGGTCTCCGCCCTTCCCTCTGTGTCCCTAACGCAAATCGGATGTTCATTGATGAACCTTTCATTAGATTATAATATTGAAAATTTCGTATTGAAAAATTATAGGATTTTAAAACAGCATTATTATAAAATTTATAAAGTTATTCTATTCCATAGAAATGGTATTTATCGAGCTACAATTCGCGATTACCGTATTCATTCAGATTCAAAAGACTAATGGCTTTCCTACTTAAACAAAAAGAATAGAAGGGAACAAAAGCGTCAGTATGTCATAATTTCATTATATCAATGTTTCAAAATATTGATATAATGAGTATCTTAGTATTGTCATAAAACACTAAACGACAATACGATGAAAGCGCAGCAGAAAGAAGTATTTGACATTTATGGATTTATCAATGGTCAAATAGTGAAGAAGTTGGAAAACGGGGTGATTCCGTGGCGTAAGCCCTGGAAAGTTACAGTGGTGGACGGGCAGCAATATAGCATCCCCCATAACTACGCCACTAAGAGACCTTACAGCGGAGTAAACGCTTTTTTGCTGGCCCTCACCCCTTACAGTACGCCTATGTTTTTGACCTTCAACCAGGTAATAGAGCTGGGTGGAAAGGTGAAAAAAGGTGCCGTCAGTTTACCCGTTGTTTTCTGGAAGCCACTAAAACCCGAGGAGGGCGACAAGAGAGAAAAGAATCGGTTGATTTTACGCTATTATCGCATATTCAACATCGAGGATACAACCTTGCCCGTCAAGATTCAGGAGCCGGAGAAGGAAACCCGGCCCAAGGTTGTCGAAGCCTGTGAGCATATTATCGACCAGATGCCCAATTGCCCCCGGCTGATAAACAAAGACCTAAGCCGATGCTATTACGCGCCCGCGCTCGATGTCATAAACATGGCCCCGGCGCAAAACTTCAAATCGCCGGAGGATTATTACAGCGTCTTGTTTCATGAACTCGTCCACTCAACCGGACACAGTAGCCGATTGAACCGCCCGGAGATAACAGAATTAGCCGCCTTCGGTAGCCAGACCTATACCAAGGAAGAGCTAACCGCCGAACTCGGAGCCGCTTACCTCTGTGGAATTAGTGGCATCAGCGCCCAGACTATCGACAATAACGCCGCCTATATTGCGGGCTGGCTGGATCGACTGCGGGATGATAAACGCTTTTTCTTTGAGGCAGCCCAGAAAGCCCAACGAGCCGCAAATTTCATTCAGAATATTAGCTACCAAACCGAATCGTGATCCTTTGCCTGGCCGTCTATTTATGAATTATAGGTGGCCAGACATTTTCTACAAACCCATGGAACAGTACACCCTTAAATTCATTCCCCCAAATCGGTACCCAAGTGCGTGTCTGATTACAATCTATCGACGGTCCGGCATCGTGGTTGCGACAGATACAGACGAAGGTATGAGCGTAACTAATGCCTGTGAGTTGATAGCTAGTGAAGTAGTGAAACGGTATAATTTGGATGCTCAAAAGATGATCTACATCGAACAGTATCGGCCCGGTCGCCCAGATCAAACCACGGAATTGGTGAAATTTGATTTTGTCGATGGTAAGGGTTTCAGGCATCCAAATTGGAATCATATTCCTGCGGAGGTGTTCAAAACGATGATTTCTATCGCTGAGGAAGTAGAGGAAATATAATGAACTTTCGTAATCTTAAAATATTTTAATTTTAAGATTATAATATTTTGAATTAAAAATCATTTTTTTAGCCTGGTTGTTCGTCTGTGTTTTAAGATTAGTAACCAGGCTATTTTTTGTTTTGTGGAATTGCAGCCGTTAATTATTTTAGCAGCTCAAAAATGAGATATAAGGGAGGGGAAGGCTAATTTTTGCGGATAGCAAGATAGCAGTTCATAATTCATTAATATATAGATAATTAAATGAGTTAAAGAGGCCTAAAAGTGTACAAATGAATTCCAACTTCCTTTATTTGAGACCGTTGAGAATTTTCATTTGTACACGCTAATTTTTAATTGCTTGATTTTGAGATGGAGAGAGAAACCGTGAAGATTGATGCCGAGGTAGCTGAGCGCGCCCGCAAGCAAGTCGAGAAAATTAACCAAAAGCTGGTCCGAAAGAAAGGGCCGGGCAAACCTGCCAAAGTAACGTTCAATGAATATTTGAGCAAGGCCGTTGCTCACTACATTGAATTAGATTACGACCCTAGCCGGGAGGATGACAAGCACCCTTTGAAGGATACTGTCATCCGCACCACCGAGCGGATCATCAGCTATTTGCAGAGCCACGAGAAGTGGTACATGGAACCAGTCCGCCAGCACCTGGAAAAGGTGGAGCAGCGACTGGATCAAACTCCGATTCCCGAAAGCCAAGACCCAAACATTGACCTTGGTTTCATTCGCGATATGAGTTTATACTCCTACCTGACGAGCGACTTGGTATTAAACCTGCTTTTTCACCAACATCGCGAGACGCCTGATAAACTTGCCGAACTTCAAGAGTGGGCCAGCAAGCGATACCAAGAACGTTACGACGAATTGATAACAAAATACTGATGTGACAGAATGCTGTAATTTAATTATCTCAGTGTTTTAAAATATCAATATTTAAATATCATAGCTGATGGTCATTCGCGTATTGCCCGCCAGGAAGGGCGGCATCTACACCAATTCGGGGTCATCCCAGGCACTAATCAATTACCTCGAGCATGAGGCAAAGGAAGAGGTGGATCCGAAACGCTCGATCTTCTTCGATCAAAAACGCGAGGGCATTGCCAGTCATGAAGTGCAGGAACATATCGACACCAATGTAAAAGGGCTACGAAAGAACAAGCCGCATTTCCATTCCGTGGTGATTTCCCCAAGCCGAGCAGAGCTTCGACATTTGGAGGGAGATGAGGAGAAGTTGAAATCCTATACCCGCCAAGTAATGGACAATTATGCTCAAAATTTCAAAAACAGACATCAAGGCAAAGTGGAGGGGAAGGATGTGGTTTGGTACGCTACCCTCCATAAGGATCGGCAGTACTCTGGGTTAGACGAGGAGGTGCAGACAGGGCAGGCTCAACCTAAACAGAAGAAGCAGGGAGAGCAAACGCACATTCATGTCGTCGTCTCGGCGCGGGATCAGACGATGAGTCGGTCGCTGCATCCTGATAGCGGGAGCCGTCAGTTCAACTATAATGCCTGGCTGACAAAAAGCAAAAAGGACTTTGAACAGTCCTTCGGCTATAGACCCGTAATCACGGAAGCACAGCAGAAGCAAAGGCTGGAAAAACAGGTGAATCGGTTGGAGAGGGGAGGGCTGCTCCTCGATCGTGAGCAGATGCATGATATCGGACGAAATCAGAAATATTCACCTGATTTCTGGAAGCGAATGAATGAGGTTGAGCGCGGAGCCAAAAAGGGGGATGTCTTCACACCCCGACAAGCTTACGAACGCCTGATTGAAAATCCTGAACCAAAAGAGCGGAAGGACAAAGGAGCGAAAAAGCCGGACATATTACCTTCAAAAGTTGAATCGGTTAAATATAAAAGCAAGTCGGTGAATTCTGACACCGAGTCTATAACTGGAAAAAGGCAGGATAAAAAATTGGAGGTTCACCATTTGGCAGAGAAGGGTGAACAGAAGATCGACAAACACACAGATGCCTCTTCTGACCAGAAATTTAGACCTGTCCGTATTGATATCACGCCACTGATCGGCGCGTTGCGGTTTGAAAGTGTTCCCAATACCGGCGGCCACGCTACTGGTAAAGATGATGATTTCCGACGTCGAGCGAGGAGACGGAGATAAGTGAGAATGAAGTTGACCGAGAAATGAAAATCTGTTTCAATGAATCAAAACCGGAATGCCGTGTGGCTGCTGGTGGCTTTGGTCGCCGCAGTAGTGGGGGGAGAGTACTTCCTGTTGTTGTACGTTCCGCCGCGGGATGTCGGCTGGTATAATAAACTATTGAACGTGTACATGAAAGGCGGCTGGTTGATCCGGGTAGTTTTTGCCCTGATTATTCCCGTGGCTCTTGCTATACCCGACGATGCCGACTTGGCAGGAAACCAAGCGAGGAAGCTGCGGAAGCAAAGGCGCCCTTCTACGATGATTCAACTAGTCACGGTATTGGGGTACCTCGTTGGCGTTATGCTATTATGCATAGCACACCAATTCCCGTTTCAGTTCAAATATTTGGTGCCGACAGGAGCGGCGATAAGCGCGATTTTTGGTTTGGGAGTGGGCTACTGGTTGCTACGACCCAAGCCCAAGCGACCCCTCGTCGAGGATCGCCAGGCAGGTGTTCCGTCAAAAGGCTTTCAGTTTGGTACCACCACGGGCGGCTGGATCAAGATACCCAATCCGTTCAGAGGCATCTTCATCGCGGGTGGTCCCGGTTCGGGGAAATCGGCTTCGCTGGCCAAGCCCCTCATTCGCCAGGCCCTCGCGCAAGACTACTGCGGCATTTTGTACGATGTCAAGTTTCCTGAACTGACAGACTATGCCTACCATCGCCGCCAGAATAGTCCCGAGGCAACGTCACGGTTTTGCGTCATCAATTTTCAGGACATGGATCGCACTCACCGCCTGAATCCGATTGCCCCGGAAAATATTCCTAGCATCGCTTATGCGGAGGAATACGCTTTGGCACTGCTCAGAAACCTGCAACAGGAAACCATCGAGAAACAAGATTTCTGGTCGCGTTCCTGCACGGCGGTTCTGACGGGCCTGATTTGGTACCTACGCAAGCACCATCCGAAGTACTGCACCTTGCCCCACGCCGTGACGCTGATTACCAAGATGCCTTATGACAAACTCATGACCATGATCGGAAATGACTCCGAATGTCTCAGTTACGTCATGAGTGTGGTTACGGCCATTGGTAACAAGTCGGCCGACCAGCTCTCCGGGGTGATGGGTACTTTACAGGTCATGTTGGCCAAGCTGTCCAGTCCCGAAGTGTTCTGGGTGATGTCGGCAACGGATGAAGGTTTCAGCATGGATTTGAATAATCCCGAGAAGCCAATTTGGCTCTGCCTGGGTGGCGACCGGGAAGTAATGGATTCAATGCGGCCCCTCCTGGGACTATACAGCACGGTGGCCCTGAAACGGATGAACCGCATGGGAAAGCATCATTCCATTCTGTTGCTAGATGAGGCTCCCACGATTTACATACCCAACTTCGAGCAGATACCCGCTACCGGGCGAAGCTCGCAGATCGCGACGGTGTACATGTGCCAGGATTTGTCGCAGGTGCGGAAGTACTACGGGGAAAAGGAAAGCCAGATGATTCTGGGAACGCTCAGCAACCAGTTTTACGGTGCGGTGTCGAGCGCGGAAACGGCCAGATACGTCAGCCAGTTGATCGGTCAGCACGAAGTCGTTACGCCGGAGGAATCGCGAGACAACAGCTCGTCCTTCGATCTGGGAAGTATGTTTGACGGAAAGTACCAACCGAACCGGGGCCGTAGTACAATCAGCTACCGGAAGCAACAGCGGCCTATCGTCAATCCCGAAGAACTTCACGAGTTTGACCAAGGCGAGTTCATCGGCTTTACAGTCGAATCGCAACAAGGGCGGTTTTGGGGAAGAATCGCTTTGGAAGCTGAGGATAAAGAAACGACAGGACTTCCAAAATTCTCCAAACAGCACGATTTGCAAACCAATATGGATAGCATCGTGCTGGACTGCGCCGCGATGTTGGGGCTGGGGGATAAGGAGATCGAGAAGTTACTTTATAAAGAGTCTAACTTAGTAGGGTAGTCTTAATGCTGGGAGGAAATGATACCGAATTAATGCCTGTCAAGATCAGAAAATGCGATTGATTATGATTATTTTTGAGTAACAAAAACTATCCAAAAAATGAAAACCATAGACAGCTTACAAGGCAAAGAATTGGGGTTCGACGTCACGGTTTTACCGGATACTCTGCTGGTGGATTTTACGGAAATCCGCCAGGAAATCATCGAGCGGTACGGATATGCTGAGAAACCCGCCGACGAGCCGTGGATTATCGGCAAGCTCAGCCGGGAAGACTTCTTCCGCATGAAGGAGGAGGAGTCAGAAGAATCAGAAAACGACGAAAAACTTTAAACACAGAGATTGAAAAATGACCCGCGATCAAGAGGCGTTTTTGGAGGTGCTCAATCGGCACCAGGTAGAGTATGCGATCATAGGGGGAAAGGCAGTTCAATCGTACGGCAGCTCGCGCAAGTCTGACGATTTGGATGTTTGGATTAACCCAACGGCGGAGAATGCGAATAAAATGGTAGCTTCGGTGAAAGACTTCATCGGCGCTAAACTGCATCCCAGCGATTTTACAGATAATAACATTGTATTTTTTGGACGGGATCCCTACCGAATTGATATTCACAAAGACGTAACGGGCTTAGGTCAATTTCCCGATCATTATCATGATCGTGTACCAGTTCGGACAAACGAAGGAACCGAATTCAGCGTGTTATCCCCCAAAGATTTGGTGGCCAGCAAAAAGGCAGCCAGACGGGCTAAGGATTTGCGGGACGTGGAATATCTGGAAGAGCGCGTACTAGGAATCCGCCGACAGGCTGATCGGAAGATAAACGAAACTCAGCAGAGGCCGCTTCAAAAGGTAGATTTTGAACAGTTCAAACAACAGATCGACCTGGTTGAATATGCAAAAGACCAGGGCTACATCAAGGATTTGCAGCGTAGCGGGGGCAATTCGGTTTCCCTCTACAAAGCCGATAGCGGGGGGAAAGACAGGATCGTTGTTTATCCTCGTCAGGGTGCAGAAGCCGATATTTACTTTAACCCAAACGACGGGGCCGATAAAGGGACGGTGGTGCAATTCCAACACCGCCGGGGCACCGGCGAATGGAAGGATACGATTCAGTCGTTGCAAAACTACCTCGGTCAGATGGACAACCGCGTAGGTCGAACTATTGCCCAACCCGTGTCTCCTGCTCCCAATCACCCAGCTCCCACCCGTGAGCAGGCTGTCGTTCGGAGCTTTGATTTGAAGCCATTGAGTGAGACCAATTACCTCAAAAGCCGGGGTCTTTCGGATGAAACAATTAAAGCCCCTGAATTTGAGAATGCTGTTTTCAATCGTACCTACCTCGACCGCAATCGGGGCAAGCAGTTCGTCAACACGGTGTTCCCCATCAAGAATGAGCAGGGTACCGTGGCCATCATCGTTCGGAATGATAATATCAAGATTGTGGACGGTCCCCGTGGCGACGGACTTTGGATATCCAATCCGAAAGTGATCGAGCCAGGCGGACGCGCGGACCGAATGGTAATCGCCGAAAGCCCGATCGACGCCATGAGTTTCCATCAGTTGAAACCTCCGGCGGAAGGGGAGAAAAGAATCTATCTCGGCACGGCGGGTAATTTGTCATCGGGAGCGCCAGACACGGTACAGAAGCTGGTCGATAAGTACCAGCCCCGACAGATCGTCATGGCCAACGACAATGACAACGCTGGCATCCGTAACAGTATCAATTTGGTGGGACGTCTGCGGTACTCCGGCGTCCAGGAAAGCAACAATGTACAGGCGCATTTGAACCTGCCTTCCCCCAGCCAGGCCCGGCTTACTGTTTCGGTGAGCCATCCCGACCAGGCGACGGGTAAGCGAAGGGTACAGGAACTAACCGAGCGATTCTCGACCGCTCTCAACAAGAATTCGCCTAAAGACGAGCCGGAAGCCCGGATCAGTGTGAAAAGCTGGCAGGACAACCGCACAGAGTTTGAAGTGTCGATGCCTAATACCCGCCAAAATTTGATTCGGACGCAAAACGAACTAGTAGCCGCCAAAGGATTGCAGGAGGTAGTCAGCTTGAAGCTGCCGCACAACAAAGACTTTACGGAGGATCTGCAAAAGGGCGAGAAACTCAATTTGACGCCTCTACCAAGTCCGATGAAGCAACAGGCCGCTCCCATGCTGACTCCCGATGTGCCGAAGATGGCACCAAAGTTTGATTTGCCCCCGGCCGGAATGAAGCGGTAAACGGGCTGTTGCCAAATACGTCATTTGAAAAGAAATTATGAAGTACCTCATCGTCGATACCGAAACAAATGGGTTGCCGCAGTGCAATCACCTACCCGTTACGGACTTGCCTAACTGGCCGAGGCTCATCTCCGTGGCCTGGGGCTTGTATGACGATGAGGGCCACGAACTGAGCCGACACTATGAGCTTGTAAAACCGGAGGGCTTTCGCTGGAACAAAGTAGCGCAGCGTATCCACAGAATCAGCCAGGAGCAAGCGGAACGCAAAGGGAAACCCTTGACCGAGGTACTGGAGCAACTATGGCAAGACACTGAAAAAGCGGATGCCTGGGTAGGTCATAATATCAGCTTCGATTGCGGGGTGATCGGTGCCGAGTTTCTCCGAATGCAGAAAGCGCAGCCGGGTAGGGTAGGGGAGCTGCCCGCCCGGCCACTGCTTTGTACGATGGAGGCCAGCGCCCACGTAACGGCCAATCGAGTGCCAACCCGTCTGGATGAACTGTACCATCTGCTAACGGGAAAACGGATGAAGGGAATGCACGATGCCAGCGCCGATATGCTGGCCACAGCTAAATGTTTTTTTGAACTTAAACGGAGTGGATATTTTGAAACAGAAGAGATTGAGCGTCATCGCAGCAGCTAGCTTGTTGCTCCTAAACATGACTAGCTGCAAAGACAAGAACGCCGAACCCGATTTCCCGCTTACAAAAGCGTACTACGCTTTCCGGGCATTTAACCCAACTAACCCCAGCCAACCGCGCAATGAAGTGGGCTTCGATACACTGACCTACCGCGCGGAGGATGGCAGCACCCGCGTCCTGTCCAATCGGAGTATATTCTTCACGAACGATTACGACACGACGATTTACGTCAATGTCCCTGCTGACCGGATACTGGAAGGGTACCTATCATCGAGTAAGGCGCAAAGTGTTTCTATTGAAGTCGGGCTGATCGACAAATCCGGGGCTAAGCAGAAGCAAGGGTATAATTTGGCGGGAATCAACAGTCAGAACCTGAATGCCAGTACTTTGGTGAAGGTAAGTTTGCGGAGGCAGGTATCTGCGATGGATATTCGGGAGGCGAATTGATTACACATATCCTATAACTCAACTGGGATCGCCTTCCGTCAGAATTTCTCCAAATGCTTTTCTGATAATTTCTTCTCTATCGGATGCAATTCTCTCGAAGCTGTCGTTCGTCTTGTTTAAAATATCCCCGCTATTGTTATCAGATGGTTGTTCTGTATCATGCTCAGTTTCAATATTAACATGAGATTTATTTCTAGCTACAAATAGAAGAACATTTCTTTCATATTCATCTAACTCATCAAAAAAGTGTTCCCGTATTTGCTGACTAGCTTCGAATATCTCTTGCGATATAGCTATATTAGGTGCCTCTAGGAATATCAGCATCTCACGTTCGTGCAGTCTTATGATCTGACTTATAAGTCCCCCCTCATCAGGATCTTTTCCAAAAGGTACACGATAGTAGAGATCGCGTTCACCTAGTAACCGTTTGAGTGTGGGCATTATTGAAGAAAAGGGCCCTCCTGAAGGTAATGAATTCCTGATGGACCATAGTTTCATGACTAACTCTTCGCACTCCTTGGCAGCAATTTCTCGAGTGGTGTCGTCGATTGCACTTTCAGTTTTGGAAATTAACTCTGCCACTCGTTGTGACATCCATCGTTCAAGCACACTATTGCCTTTGTGTATACCCAGCTCATGAATGATCTGCTGGCCAAGATGAGCAACTTCGGTCCACGGTTTCGAAGGTTCCGTCTTGACGCAAGAGGAGGAGGATGTGCTTTCCTTGGTCGTATCGTTTTTCATGATAAGATTCACTGTGGTTGCGCTGGAGAATAACTTCGATTAACATATCTTTCTGTTGCTTTTGCATATATTTTTGCAAATAAGACGATCTCATCCAAAGTCGGAATCCTGATGAATATGGATTGTGTTGGTTATAACGCGAATCCCGCAAATCGTCGCTCCAAGACTCGCGTTCCGCAACTAAGGCATTTGATTGATTCCTGTAAGCAGTGTTCTGAGGATTCAGAGTCAAAGAGAATTCAGAGACGACTTTATCAGATAGTAATATTCCGTATCCACTAACCTTACGATGAGAAATATCTGTTTGCTCTAAACCTTCGTGCAGTGGATAGAGTTCTTGAACGGTAGGTTCTAATAAAAAATCTTTAGTCAAATACTCTAACGAATCTGCGTCATCCATATCGGTATTAAAGCCAAATGTTGGAAAGATTGGATGATATAGATCGCTCAACTGAAGCGCTCTCATCAATGAAACAGCCATTTCTGAATCTACCAGGACGCTTTTGACGTGAACACTACCGTAATGCTTTTCAACTCCAAAGTCATAACTACCATAAATCACCATACTGCCGCCACGGTTCCGTTCCCCGAAGCCCAAAGCGTCAATGTAGTCATCGGTACTTCTCTCTTCCCACGGCTCAGGCATTTTTCCCCAGCATTCTGCTCGCAACGGAATTTCTCCTCGCAGATCAGCCAGCCAGCCTGATTTCCAGGAATTTGATAACATTCTGATTATCCATTCATCCCAATAGGATACTGAACTATCTTCATAATATTCTTCCATTCGGACGCTAAGTTTATTGACTAATTCACCAGCTACGCACATGAGAGCATTCTGCGTTAGATATGTTTTAAGCGAATCTACTATGGCCTCGGATTTATGGAAGTGTGTAAGCCCATATTCATATCGGTTTAGATAATCCCAGTTTTTGTTACAGTCATCTTCTGCAAAGTTCCACCGATCACAAATCCACTTTTCAGCAAGTGTGGCAATTGTACCGCTGGTTTGGCAGAAAACATCTCCTAGGCGTCTAAACCAATAGTCTTCCACATCAAAAGGGTCAAAGTGAAACCGTTCTGCATCTTCACTTTCAAGACTCAATTCATCACCAACTACATCGTAACTACGGTCAAGAAGAAAGGTGATAGGCTGATTTACCTGTTCTATCATCTGCAATTTTTCAGTTGTCAGAATGTTAAGATGGTGCTGTTGTAGGCGCAATATTGCAGAACGGGCCAATCCACATATCTGCACGTGGGGTAATTCGGAGTTCAGAGCGTGGTTTGAAATTGAATCGGCATACATCGCTATTTCATCGGGTAGCTCGAAAGCTAACTGTTCCACCAGTAGCATTGTCCAAACTCGGGCTGACATCCAAAAAAACTCGATTCCTTTTGGGGCTAAAGAACTCGTTTTCGTATGAGAAAGCGTCATCAGCCTCATCAGCAGATCCTTTCGATAAGATACATTTTCCCGTAGCGTCAGTACTTCACGAATAGCATGAACTGCTTGCCAACGAACACGCTTATCAGGATAGCCAAACAGATACCATGCGAATTCGGCTAAGCATTCTATTGAATCAACCGTAGTGTTTTCAGAATTAGTGATCAGTTTAGTAAATGGCAGAGATTTTCCATCGTTAACCAATTGGCTTTCTAATCGGTTTAACAGCCATTCTATCAAACCCTGCGAAGAGGTATAGTCGAGAGAGTTGATTATTGCTCGCGCATTCCTACAAAGCATGTCAGCACTGAGGTACTCGAGTTTATCAGCAACTCCAGGTAACAGCAAAGCGGCTCTCGACTCTCCGGCTAAGGGTAAACTGCACAACTCCTCTAAATGAGAGGGCCAATCCTCCTCATTCGTCAACCGACCTATATTACGAGAATAAAAACTGGGTAATCCATTTAAGGCCCAATCTTGAATGGGCTTACTGTTTTTCCAATCCCCAAGAAAAACATTGAAAAGATCAACAGAAATATCGCTTTGGCTATCTTGATAGAGCCATATTTTACTCACTAAATCAAGGAACTCGACCCTCCTGGAAAAAGGAACCTGTTGACCCAGCTCCTTCAAACATTCGAAAAGCTCTCGTCTGCCTAATCGAGCGTATAGACGGATGTCATCGCATTCTCGAAAGGCTTGAATATTACCATGAGAAGCTCTTTCAAACCATTCAATAAATTCTCTTTCAGCTTTGAGTGTATACTCGGTTTTTTCATCAGAGTTTTTAAGAGGTGGTCTGATGTGCGACAAAAAAGAGAGTATACCTTCCAACTGTTTCATTTCGGGAACATGAGCCATATTGTTCTCCTTGGCCCAGCTCACAATACGTTCAATTGCTTCGGCCCTATGCCCTACAGGTGCATCCCTCCGCGCCCAATAGCATAACTTCTCAAAGATTTCATTGTTGTTATTGGAGCCGATAGATTTATCCTTCTTAATTGAATTCTCGAGCAGTTTGAGGCCATAGGATGTAAAATTAACTCCGTCTCCCAGTAACCGTAAAAGCGGAACGCCAATATTAGCGGACCATTGATTCGATTCAGAGGCACCTTTTATTAATGGAAAGGCGCTGTCACCCAGTGGACATTTATTTAGCAAATCCCATCGACTGCTTAGTCTTAGTCCGGCGGTTAAGTTTAGTTGTGCTACCGCTTCTATTGTTTCTTCGAAAGGTGCAGCTAAGTCGCCAGATAAGAAGGGCTGGTATGCTTCCACTAACCCAGCTTGCTTAGCTCCTAATCGGTGGCCTTCTGAAGGACTGACGCTCTTACTGATGTGTTTGAGTAAGTGTACAGCGATTGTAAGCCGATGCGCAACCTCGTCGCCAATACCTTGTTCGGCCGCTTGCACCGCTCTGCCGTATAGATCACGGCTGAGTCCAGAGTCGTAAAAGAATGACGCCTTAGCACAATCTAATATTACTTTCCACCGATCGTCAATAGAGATGGAATCCTCCTGGGCGTCATCTGCGATTTTTTCAAGCCAGCGAAGCGCTAATTGTCTGTACTCTATCGTACTCGCTGCTTGTTTGGCTATTTGAAGTCGAATATTTCTCGCCTGATACGCATTCGTATAGCGCTGCACTTCGCCAAATAACTTATTCAAAAGATCTTGCTGCCCTGGTATATTGATTAATACTTCCCCTGCGACAATTAGCCAAATACGTTGCTTATCAATGTAATAACGACTATTACCTGGCTTGATGGGCACCATAGCATCCAATCCTTTCTCAATGGTTTCCACGGCGACACTCTTATCAAGAGAATCGACCAAAGATTGTGTTCTTAAAGAGAATACTGGAAAAATATAGCCTATTTTTTCTCTGAATCTCCGTCGATCAGAATCATGAGCATCTGGTACATACTCCCCTTTCTTGCTTTCGGTGGATTTCTGGTACTTAGAGGGAATTAGATCATCTACTATCAAAACTCTTTTTTGCAGTTCCGCTTTCAGGACTTCGCTTCTAAGTGGATAAGTAAATTCGTCAAAATCTCCGAATTCTGATGGCATTCGATTGGGAAAAGGACTGACCAACTCATCCAATACCTTCAGTACGGTGGCATTTTCAATTTTGTGCTGAGTAAATAATTCTGCTATTGTTAATGCCCATTCAAGTCTAGGATCACTAAATACGAGGCGTTTTTCCGTGGGATTTCGTGAGATGCTTTTTTCGTTAATTGCAGTCAGGAGATGCCCAGCCAGATTTTCAACGCGCTCCTTCTGAATAGGCCTTTTACTCTCCCATAGTGCTGCCAGCACAACACATTCGCCCAACAGAGGTAAGTCAGCCTCACGAATATAGTGCTCAATTTCTTCATCACTCAACCAAATAGCCGCATTCTTTACCATCAACGCCAAGCTATCTAGCCTAGCTCTCAATGGCTTCCAGCGGTTCAGTGATTTTTTGGCTTCCTGTACTCCATGAAGCCAGAATACAGCTTCTGTTTGATTTGCTATGTCCTGATCCTTGATTTCCCATTCATGACTCCTCCTATCATCTTTTGGTTGGTTCATGTATTTACGTACCCAAGCCCACCCATGTTTAAGATGTTCTTCAGCTAACGATTTTTGAACTGCATCACGAGCATACACTGCTGCTAACTGAAAATGCATCGCCCCCAACCACTGCCTTCCGTACCTTCTTACTTCATTATTTTCATCGAAATATTCTGAAAGGTCTTCGTTATCACCAAAATGATTTGCCAAAGGCAAACAAGCCAGCACGAGACTTTTTGCTGCATCATTAGTTCGAGTAATTTCTGCTGCCATCAACAGTAGTTTTGCTCCGTCAGTATCTCTTTTCAATATAGCGGCGGACTGCATCGCCAAATTCAGCCTCCTATGGTATGTTTGAAGCCGCAGAAGGCTATCTGTTATTAATTCAAGAGAGGGTTCATCCAATATCAGTTGGATTAATTCCACATACTGTTTGGCCTCTATTAAGTGATCGGCAACTACTCGGGCTGCGTAGGGGTTAGAATTGGCTAAACCTTTAAAATGATTAGCTAGATGATTTAGAGTAGATGTTATAATTGGCTTAGTGTCAGAACGTGTTCGCAAGTGCGTCTCGAAGTCTTCATCCCGAAAATTTATCTTAGCATCTTCAAAGATCAATCCCGGACGTAACGCCTGACAAAAGTCAGTTGCTTCTGCATTTGTGATAGCACAGGCTCCTGCGAATATCTCAATCGGAATAGGACGCTGTAGACAGATTAGGGTGGCTAGCAGCCTGTTTGTCTTTGCCTTATCTGGTTGATATTGGACAGCTTGTTGAATTAGGTCTTCAAAAATCTCTTCTGGAATAAGGTGCGCATGACGAAAGACATAAATGAAAGAAGATAGTTTTCCGTCGATATTTTTTGCCTTGTCAAGAAGATAGCGTTGTATTCTGGGATTGTGACGGGTACGCGTATGAAATGCTATTAATGAATTTGGCTTCGCAAGCGGAAATGATTGCCTGAAATGTTCCGCAGAGCCTTTTTCGTCGAAACCACTTAATTCAAATGGAATAGTTCCTTCCGGCGACCCGAGGGAATTTAATCGCGCAGTTCGGGCAGACATTAACAAGCGGCAATTATCAGGTAACGTAAGAGCCCAGAAATGAGGGACAAATGATTTTTTCTCCCCATCCACTTCTGACTTCGCTACGGAGTTGTCAGCTGCGTCAATGGCTAGAACTAATAGACCGCCCGCCTCAGCCACGATTTTAGCCGCCTTATTCAATCGATCCTGGAAGGCATCGATCATGTCAAATTCATTTTGGTGATGTCTGACTAGAAAGGGAATTCCAGTTAGAACTGACAACTCATTACTGATTTGAAACAATGCACGCTTCAAGGTATGTCTGCCAGAATTTATAGAGTTATAGATCCCTGCTCCATAGCAATCATACAAAACAATCTGTGATCCAGGAGGTAAGTAATTTTTTAACTGTTGTATCGTCGTGCTTTTACCTACACCAGCAATGCCATGTGCCAATGTTCTTCTGTGGATGACAACAACATCAGCTAGTGCCTTAGCCTCCTCAGTTAGAATAAGATTCTCAGGAAAAATAAGGTGCGAAGGTTCGGGAAACAATTCCTTCATGTTAAGAACACCTAACTGAGCTAAGACATCCTCCCGATTCAGTCCGGTTGAATCCTCTTTTTCAGGTAGTGCCTCCTTCCTTACCAGATCGGTTAACTGTAATAAGGTGTCGTTCCTACCGCCGGTAGACACAGACTGACCAATCTCTTGCATCATACTAAGATGCTGTCCCATTCGAGTGTCTTCTCCACAACCTGTGAGATCCAGTACCTTCAAGAAGCTGATGAAATCAGGCTCTTGCAAAGTAAGCTGACTAAAAAGTTTTTGGACATCCCTTCTGATCCATGCTGGATTCTCAGGCAGATTAATAACCAATTCATTCAAATCGGTAGGGTGCGAATTCTGAAGCGAAAAAGCCGCATGTATTGTATCAACTAATCTTTTGAGTTTAGGGGCAAGCGGTTGATTACTGACCAATCTTATCTTTGTCTTTAAAACAACATCTCTCTGAGTGAACCCAGCCTTCAAGAGATCTAGGTAGCTAACTGAAAGACGCTCTATTACTGAATCATTGGAATTCCCAGAACGTCTTTTGCATAAGCGACCATAGGTCCAGAGCTTATCAGGATGGCGTGTGCTGTATTTTAGCTGAGAGATGACAATCTTGCTTGCCGTGGCAAAATCCTCACCTCCATAATATTCAGTCAAATCGGCGGCCAAGAAATGCTCTTCGTCTGGCGACAGATTGGCAATATCGCTTGGTGACACCCCCTCGACTTTGATACACGTCAGCGGAGAATTGGGCGAAAGCATCGAAATAACCTTTCGAGTTGCCCACAATATGTGAAAGTCATGACCCGCATTGGAATCTCGGACGCTGGTTGGCTTGCCTTTGTTTGGTTGAGTCTTTTGGGTGGGATGAATCAAGTTGCCCGCGGTTGGCTAGGTTAGCATTTTATATAAAAAACTAAGATAGCATAAGCCTCAAATTTTCCCTAATTTCGAGAAGATAGCCATTTTGAAAGAATCACAAATACGGATCGAATCAGGAACTGCAATCCTTGACTTACT
The DNA here is from genome assembly GCF_009296315.1 of Salmonirosea aquatica. Classification (NCBI taxonomy): domain Bacteria; kingdom Pseudomonadati; phylum Bacteroidota; class Cytophagia; order Cytophagales; family Spirosomataceae; genus Salmonirosea; species Salmonirosea aquatica. The sequence continues at coordinate 62,977 of NZ_WHLY01000001.1, read as the reverse complement.
CATCGCTAATACATTGAGTTTCCTTTTACAACCATGCTTTTTTAAACAGGATACACGGATTGGATAACCGATGGGTGAGGTGCGACTGTTCTCCTCACTAATCAGATACGAAACTCTACACCTTGAGCGTGATAGTTATCCAAATCTATTTTGCCTCTCGAAAGATGCAATAGGTAAAATAGCACACAGTCAAGCTTACCGATTGTAACTCAGCCCCAGCCGCCAATGCTCTTTTTCATACACCAGTGCCTGGAAGCATTTCTCTTTTAGCCCAGGCTTACCACTATCCCCACCAAATACCAAATTCACCTCGACAACGACGGAATCGGGCGTGATTTCGCGTAAGGCCACGGCTTCGGCGGCGGTAATGGTGCCACCGCGTGTGGCGTTCTGCATGGAAAGGGGGAGGAGCCCCGGTAGCTCGCGCACTTCGCGGCGGAAGGCGTTGGAGAGGTAGGGGTATAGGTTAGTGCTATTGTTGCGCGCGTATTCGTTGGCCACGTAAAAAGCCTCCTCGGCGGTCCGCTTCGCTTGCCAGTGCTTGCCTTGATAAAAGGTCTTGAATAGGACAATTACCAGTAACAGAGCCAGCAAGCCGCCGATGGTTTGAAACGGGTACTTGGATATAATAGCGGATATCTTGGCAGTTAGTATCTGACCAGGCTTCAAATCTTCCTCTTGATCTGCCTTGACTTGTGAAGTAGTTTGGCGCAGGTTTTCCAAAAATCGCCTGATCTTGTTTATCTCCGCAGCCTTTGGCTGGCTTTTTTTCGATGCCGGATCGTTAGCTATATGGGTTTCGGCGGATCCGTTGAGACCTGCGCTGCCGTTCAGATTGGCGCGGGACTTCATGTCTGAGTTATCTTTCATATTACAAAGAGAGGTCAAGGTAGCGATACGATTCCTGCATATAAGTGCGGGCGCGTTTCATTTCGAACACTTGTTGAAGGGGCGTCTTTTCTAATGATTCCTCCATAAGTGCATCACCCTTTCGGCGGTATTCCACGGCTTGCGTGGCCATGTCCATTGCCGACTTTTGTAGGGAAGCCCGTTCTCCGGTCGTCAGTCTTAGGCCGCGCGGAGCGTTCTGTTCGGAGAAGTAGCCCATATCGGGAGCCATCGGATCTATGATTTGCGGATTCTGGAAGGCTCCGTCCATGCTCGACAGAAAGCTTTGGGCGTCGTTGTTTACCTGATCTAGCATGGTTTGAAATAGGCTACCTATCGCGTCCGGTAGATTGCCCATGTCACCCAGCGACATGAGATCGAAGCCGGAACCAATATTAGGCGGATCGCTGATCAGTTGCTGAATACTGGACTGAGACATCCTTTGCATGATGGTTTGCCGGAGGCGGCGGGCAATGTCGAGCGCGGTTCCATTTTGCTCGTCATTTAAGGCATTGTTCAGCGTGACGGATTGGGCGTACAGCTCATCGGCTAGCTTATAGTACAGCAGGGACTGAACAATTTTCTTTTTCTGGGTCGCCGTCTGGAATTGCAGCAGGTGCAAAGCCTCCTCTCCCCGTGCCGTACCCAGGTCGGTCAGGTTGGCGGGTTGCCTGGCATCCAGTCCCGATTTCCCAAAAAACAGATCGTAGATGTTGCTGCCGCTGTTATGGGCCAGGGTGTGGTTCCGGGCGGCACCGTTGACGATTTGCTTTTCAAGTTGATGCAAGAAAGCTGCCGACACATAGCCGCTAAGGTACTGGTTTACCTCTTGTTGAATCTGATTGAACACGACCAAATCATTAAAGCGAATCTGTCCGTCGCGCGAACGGATGGCTTTCAGTTCCGAGACGGAGCGCATCAACTCCTCGACGCTCCGGCTGATCTCCAATTGAGCCTGGGTATAGAGTTCGGTACCTTGCGCGCTTTCCTCGATACGGGCAAGCTTGGCCAGCTCCTTCTTGTTCTTATCCAGAATCTTTTTCAGTTCCAATAACCGGGCCTTGGCGTAGGGGTCTTTTCCCCCGCCAATTCCCAGCAGTGAAAGGCCCATGCTAATAATCGTTTCGATTTGGCTGGTGGCGGGAGTAGGTATAATCAGCAGCGACGCCAGAAGGCAGAGAATGATTGATTTTTTCATTTGACGGGAATAAAGAATACCTTGAAACCATCTTGCAATTGCAGTTTTTGCCGAACCTCACGACGACGGCCCGTCGTAGCGGCGGACGCCAGACCCGCACCAAGCGTAGCCAACGCATTGCCGGCACCCTGAATCTGGGTCGCGCGGTTGACGGAATAGCCCGCCGACCAAGCCGCTTGTCCGGCTGCTTGGTTCAAAGCACTGTTAGTCACTTGATCGACTTGTTGCCGGGCGGGCTTTTCGGATTGTACGGCTAAACCCTCGTTCATGTCGATGTCGAGGGCACGCATACGGATGGGTACCGCCTCGCCCGTGGCCAGGAGTCGAAGCGTCGTAATATTGAATAAAGCCCGCGAGTTGTTTACCTGAGCGAATCCAACCAGGATCGAGCCCTTTGGAGCAAAACGACCGCGAATCATAGCGTTGGCCAGCGTTCGGAACATGACGCGGGAACCATTGGAAATCGTTTGATCGCCGCTTACCACGCCAGGAATGGGATCGTTGGTTTCAACCTGGCTATGCCCCGCGACGGACATATCGGATGCCTCGTACTGATTACCAGACGTAGCACCACTGCCTTTTTCGCCCTCAGCCTTAACCGTGTTGAAGCCCGCGCGCATGAGGTATTCATCCCGCACTTTGTTGCGAAAAGGATCGTCGGCAGTTGAGTATTCTTCCTGCGAACGACGGGGAGGAGGCGTTTGGCTGGTCGAGGTATTCCGGCTACGCGGCTGTCGTGCCAATTGCTGGGAGCGATTCAACTCTTGCTGCACGGAAGCATCCTGCCGGATTGAATCAGTACCCTTGGGATTTTTTCGGTTTTCTTCCTGCTGTTTGAGCGCCAAACCGTAGATACTGTTCACATTGTCGTAATTCATCGTCCGCATTTGCTCATCATCGGCATAATCGGTCGGTTGAGTGTTTTGAGGCCGTTCCTTTTCAGCCACATCAATCGGCTCTGCCGGAACCGGAGCCATTTGCGCGGCCCGAAATCCGTTCGAGGAAACCGTCATTTTCCAAATCATAAAGACGATGGCGGCCACGGCAATCAACCCAACACCCAATGCCAAGATGACCCGTTTAGGCTTTGCTGACTTTGGGATGTTTGCACGAGCGTTTGGAACATTTTCTTCCGGCTCTTCATCATCCAAGAATTCCTCTTCCTCGTCTTCCTCTAGAAAGGATTTTTCATCTATGACTTCTTCATCGGCAATTTCCTCGTCTAGTATTCCTTCCTCGTGCCACTTATCACTTGAAGAGTGCTCTTCTTCATTCTCGCCTGGAAAGCCACTCTCGTCAAAATCATCTTCAAACCCATTGAGACTTGACGCTTGTCCTTCATCGTCAAAGGGTGGGGTAGGAGAGTCCGATTGTTCCCATTCTGATGCGGTATCGTCAAATGCATCGTCCTGCAATTCAGCATCACGCTTTTTTCTTTTTCCAGTCATTCCAAAACCAGGTTAAATTTGAAAAACGATCTTTGTTTGTTTCCTTTTTGAGTTCGTTGTGGTTTGAAGCAGGCTTTCTTGGCCGGGCGTACAAAACGGTTTTCATGGGCAGATTGAGCGTGACATTGCGAGTGCCACTCTTTTCCCGAATATTAACCACAAACTCACTTCGACTCTGTGGAGCGAACTGCGGCAGAGCAAATCGTAACTGAACTTTTTGATCCGCTTCAACTCTGTCAGGTACTGTTTCGACTATCGGCTCCATTGGGTAAGTCTCCCCGTCGAGGTATACCCCTTTTCGTTTTCTGGCTTGGTTCTGATACCAGAAGCTAACCTGATCGAGGAGGTAGGGCATAGAAGTTTTGTTATGTATGGTAAGCTGGATATAGGTATTCGTGGAATCGTGCAACAGGTGAGTGATTTTGACCATGATGCCACTGTTTCGTTCCTGATCGAAATTCTGGGGCCATCCGCTCAGTAAGGAATCCATCCGAGTTTTCAGAGAATTTTCGGCGTTGAAAGCTGATTCCTCATCATAAACAGGCTGATTCACAACCGGGGTAATTGTCGCCGTGGGATTTAGTGAGGCGAGTAATTGGTCGCTGTTAGGTGTGCTGGCGGGAATGGTAGTCTGACCCGTTGGGGGGAGCGCAGGCAGTTCAGGCAAGTGAACCTCAGTTTGGACGGGCAGTGACATTTTACTTATATCCACGAAAGCCGCTGACATTCCTTCTGATACACTCAGATAACCCAGGTAGGTATTGTCGGAAGTTCTGACAAGCAGAGGCGTAAGTCGTGCCGAGGTCGTCCGAGGCTTGACAAAAACTATGTTTCCCGATTCTATTTTTACCAGATATTCTGGACTAATATCCACCATGGCCACCTTTGACGGGAAAATTAGATAGGTTGTCGAGGTGCGATTGATCTTGATGGTATCGGGGAGGTAAGCTTGCGCCTGGCACCATTGGGATACCCCTATGACCAGCATTAGAAAAAGGGTTGTCTTGCTCATTGTGATAGCTCAGTTAGTGGTTTTCGGCTACCGATCGTGCTTCGTCGGTCTGAATTGCGCGCGGGTATTCAATGAAAGAAAAGGTATCGATTAAGAGGCCATAGGGGTTGATGTCCGAGCGAAGGCGGCGCGAGAGCGTGAATCGCGCTGCGACGGGCTGAACGGCGATCTGATTGTCATACACTACCTGCTGCGCTCCCCAGACAAATCCCTGATAGGGCTCAACGCTCATATCCACCCTCACCGAGTCGCAGGTCCAGTTGGTATGTGAGTTGTAGCGGTGGTAGTTCTCGAGTACCCTTCCCCGCTTGAAGGTTTCGTAAATCGCCCGACCGTCATTGTGGTCCACCAGCTTCATGCCGTGGTTTACCCGTTCGCGGAAGGTGTTGGCGTCATGCTGGAACATGAGATCCATGAATGACCGCACCAGATTTCGCGCTTCGTACTGCGTAGGCTGAACCTGTCCGGCTGAGATTGCCGCATTGGTCCCGTTATCAGCAACCATATAGACTCGCTCGGCATTTTGGCTGCTTTCCTTTAAGTAGGCGTACAGCCAGAAGACATTGCTCAGTGCCAAAGCAACTATCAGGCCCAGGCAGATGACTTTTAAGGACTTAATCAGAGTTGTTACGTTATTCGCTTGCTGCATCATAGGAATTCTATTTATGATTCACGATCGGCTTTGCGCTTGGGACTATTATCGTATTCAGCCAAGGCATCTCCTCGCTCGGTGTTTTGGTATTTAGGCTTTTCGGTTGAATTATCTGAAACGCTTCTTCTATCGGTGGAACTGCTCGAACGAGATGCTGAACCGCCGCCACCGCCCGACCCCATTCTGCTGACTGTCTGAGCGGTGCGGGCTGCGGAACCAGGCAGGTTGGCCCCTTTGCTTGCCGCCCAACTTCCCAATCCTCCGGCCGAGGTCATACCGCCAATGAAAGCGTTTGTCAAAAAGGGCGTGGCCAGGTAGGCCCCAATCACGCAGTAATGTACCACGACCAAATTGAACACAGCCCCGAATCGCTCTTCCAGTGAGGCGTTGTTCATCATATTGTCGATATGCGTATCCACGAGATTATCCACGTAGAAATTGACCATATTGTCGAGGACGCCAATTGTCAAAGCCCAAAACTTGGCATGAAGCAAATTCCGAAACCAGTAGCCCATTGCGCCCTGTAAGCCGGGAATCATGGAAACCAGTATGGCAATCGGCCCGGTAATCATGAGGAAGACCGTGACCAGCACCTGCATCTTGGCCACGAAAGCCCGGATGAGTAGCGTCAAACCTTCGGCCACCAGACGAACCATTTTTAGAATGACCATTTCCATAGAATTGCTCATCACGCCCAGCACGATGTCGATGTCCTTCTTCATCTGATCCGAGTCCCAGGACAAGTCGAAATCCTTCCAGAGGTTTGAGTTGGCTGTGGTGAAAGCACCGTCTACTTTGGCAGTCATAGCTTTCAGGGACGCCAGTACCTCTTGCGGGTCTTTTGGCGCGAAAAGTCCGGCGATGAGGTCGATCATGCCCGTTACGATGTTCAGTAGATCTCCGTAGAGTGTTAGTACAATGGTCAGTATAATAGCCCTGATCAGAGGCGTGTAGTCGGTGGTCAGATCGGAAGACACGAGGAAAGTGCGGCCCAGAGCCCAAAGGAAATTGATCATCATGAGCAACGCCGCCAACCCTAGTACCTTAGTACGGATGAGATCACCGTTGCTAGCCATCAGAAAGCTAAACGATTCTTCTTTCACGCGATAAATGGTTTAAATGATTCCTTCGGCTTTGTCTTCGTTGTATTGGCGCACGGCGTACACAATATTCCCCTGATAGGTCTGGGTCAAATCACGTAGATGTTCCCGTTCGGCGGGCTTCGAAGTCAACAGGGGATAGATGTTTGGGGCCGCTTCCAGACGGTACACTTTTCCGTGTTCTCCCTGTCGGATAAAGATTTCCCGCCAGGTCTTGGTTACTCTGATCGAGCGCATTTTCTCCATTTCGTGCCGGGTGAAGCCCAGTACCGCTGAGACCCGATCAAGTTGCTTGGCATCTTGGTGGTTTAGAATGATTTTGGTATCGGCGTTGGCCACAATCACCGGGCCGACCGTCGAATCCTCGATTTCCTTCACCCCCTGCGTAATGATGCACATCGAGCCGTTATTCTTGCGAATGGTTCGGTACATCATTTCCACAAAATCGCCCATTCCTTCCGAAAGCATAGACCATGCTTCGTCCATATAGAGGTACTTCACATCCTTTGGAAAGCGGCGGATCACGTCTAGGGAAAGCTCGGTGATTAGCATCGTGACCACTGATTTCAACAATTCGTTGTCCTTGATTCGGGCCATGTCGAAGCATACCAAAGGGTAGGCGCTGATGTCTTCATTTTCGCTGGCGTCCAGTACATCTCGGTAGTGACCCACCACAAAGGGTTCCAGGCAGGTAAAGAATTCTGCGAAGTCAAAGGCTTTGTGCCAGCGGATTAATTCCTCGCAGTTGTCATTGTCCTTCAAGTATTGATACAAGAAGTCATAGAATCCAATGAGGCTGGGAACAGTCGTTGGCGGCTCGGGTTGTGTGTTATACCATTCATAATAAATTGGGATAAGTCGTACCAGAACCGAGCGTTCCGCCTGCCTTATCGGGCGTTTGTAGCCCTTCCAGATTATGGCCAGCAGCGTAGAGAGGAAATTGATTTTATCTCCATCGGGAAGATACTTGCCCTCCGCATCCATATGAATACCGAAGGGGTTAAACTTGATCGGCTTCTGCGGATCGTATTGATAGTAGCGTCCGCCCAAAGCGGTCATTAGCGATAGGTAAGTACCGCCAACGTCAATGATGATTTGTCTACGACCGGCCTCGTAACGCTGAAGCATAAAATAACCCATCGTGAAGGATTTACCCGAGCCGGTTGGACCCACGACCACGCTGTTTTGATTGTTCAGGTCTGTATTGAATAAATTGACCAAAACCGGATTTCCGTAGCGATCGGCGAGTAATTCACCTTGGTTGGCCGTGCGGTAATTCGTCGCACAATTAAGATAACAGGCCGCATTGTCGCCCGACATTAGTAGCCAGCGGTAATTTTGGTAGCCATTGCCGGGTGCCAGGGCAAAGAAAAGATTGGTCGTATCCATCGTTTCGACGAAGACATCGGCTCCACCCATAGCCCGGAATGCCGCAATCCCTTGCTGCACCATTTTCTCCCGTAGCTTGTTATCTGTGCTCCAAACCACCAGCGATAGATTGAGACTCATTAAGCTCTTATTGTCCGTACGAAGCGCGTCGATATAATCCTCGAGTTCAAGCATTTTGATCTTGTTCTCGTGGGTCATCAAGAAGTCGAGATTGCGGTTAATTTTCTGTTCGAACTCCAGCGAACTTATCATTTTCTCGGTGTCCTCGATCAGGAAACTCGTTACCAGTAAGTGCGGTATTTGTAAGTCAAGAGCAAGAGTGGATATGAAGGGAGCTTCCACGCCAGTCCGGCCGGGCTGGGTGTTGTGGATCACCGAAGGTTGACCGATCATGGTTAGCACATTGACCTTCTTTTCACCCACCCCGACGAAGGTAGGATCCGGCTGTATCGACCGATTCAGGGTCGTCGGTTGTCGGTCAAAATCCAAGTTGAAGAACTGGAAATAAAGATTTTCCAATTCTTCTTCATCTAGTCTGGTCAACCGTATCTTTCCGAGCGAAATGCTTTGGGCAAACTCTTCGGCCGCTCGTTCCGCCCGTTCGGCCAAAGCGTCGATGCCATCGAAAGGGTTTTTAAGCATCGGTAACCCCAGACGCGCCCAGATTGTATTGGCAGCATTGGTCCGAGGTTGCCGCTCGTTCCCAAAAGAGAGGCATAAGTAGGCTGCGTGGTGCAACACAGGCTTGTCCTGCATATGGACATGCTGTTGCTGGGTAAATGGCGCATTTACTTTCTCCCTCAAACCTTTGGGAATCCGGTGACGTTCGGTATGGTAAGCGTCCAGTCTCTGTAAGACTGTACCGACAGGAAGCGTTCGGGAAGCCCGGTAAAAAGCCGAACTTAGGGCATCGAACTCCCCGTCCGTGATGCTTTCAGCTTCAACACCTTCAAACCGGTAGCAAAGAGCAACGCGCCCATCTTTCATAACTGCTACCGCTCCGCCGTCGCTGCTATTCTCAATGCTGAAAACGGGAAATACCGCGTCATAGTTGACTGTTTTTGCCACGAAGTTTGATAATTACGTGATTGACTTTTTTAGGTTGGAGCCAAGCCCAGGAAATTATTGAAATCAGAAAAGACGGGTGTTTGTGGCGCTCACCCCACCGCAGTACAAGCCACGACATTACGAGTAGTACCAGAATAATCCCGTAAACGGCGCGAGGAACAGGGACAATCGTTCGGGCCAAGGACGCCAGCGTTATGAGACCAATTAACAAGCTGACATACAGACCTAACTCTTGCATTCGCATCCCCAGAATCCGGGTCGGCTTCTCTAAGGACTTTTGGACTTTCATGCCTACTTGGTAAGCGTGTAACCGCCCGTCGAGCCGCCCGAAGTAGTCTGGACATCAGTAACTATTAGATTGAAACCAAACCAAATCACGGCACCCACCACCAGATAGAGCAGGTTGCGGACTGAATTGGGGGAGTTACTAATAAAGGAGGATACGACCTTCACGACGCCCACAACCATCAGAATACCGAAAATCACGTTGCCGATGGTGACAATAGTTTGGTAGTAGCCTGTCAAGGCTTGTGACACAGAACCTCCTGCCCCCTGAGCGAGAAGATTCATCGAAAAGCAGGAGAATGCTAGAGTAGCGAAACAGATTACTGTCTTTTTCATTTTGATCGGTTTCATTTTGATTGTTTATGTTTGGTAACTAATTGAAATTGAGACTTTTAATGTCAAATTAGTGTGTGTTTCCCAAGACTTACGGCACAATCGTAACGGAACGCCCCGATACAAAAACGAGGTTTAGGCGGTGTAAAACAGAAGGCAAAGCTCCGCCAGAAGCACAAAAAGTGCGTATGGATTGGAAGCACTCGCTTGCGCGAACACCGTCTGGATTTATACGTAAATTGGATTAGTGGGCCCGTTAAAGAGGTATCGGGCCAAAATGAAGTTTATATTCTCATACTATTTTGCTGTTACGGTTGTAAATATCTTTCAACTCCTTAGCCGCACTTTCCATGTCGGCAAATCTCGACCTCCTCCACTTTACAAGCGTACTCGCATTCTCTGTCTGGGTTTGCTCAATGGCTAAGCCCAGGTCTTCACCAAAACCAGAATCCATAGCGTCTACAGCTTCAGGTTTTGCATTTTCCTGATTTGAGGGTTCCGTTTGCCCTGTCTTTTGGACGGTGGATTCCCCTCTGATTTGCCTGCGTCGTTCGTTGACAACTTTCTTCTGTTCCGTCAGCAAAGCGGAACGATTTGTCTGTAATGGTACGGTTACTAATTTTTGGGGAATACTACAATATTTATTATATATCCGATAGAGTAGATAGATTAATAAACAACAAATAATTGCGCCCAAGAGTGTGACCATTATTTGAGTCGTCATCTTGGGCACAAATTTAAAAGTGTCGTAATGTAAAAAGCAAGTGACAGAATTATTATTTTTTCATCAACTCCATTATTTCCTGAATTCTTGGATCGTTGGCGATTGCTTCTGAGGCTAATTCCCTGATTTCCATACCCTGTTGGATGGAAGCTATTTTCAGTAGGCGGTGCACCGATTTACGAATTGTAATGTTTTGATACCCGTCCGATTCGGCTTTTTCTTGGGGCCGGATTGGGGCAGTATCAGCCTTCATATCCTTTGGTAATTGCGCCGGAGCTTGCAGCGCATCCTGAATGCTCTTCTTGGCTTCTGGATCATCCAGTAGAGAGGAAAACGGTTTCTTATTTTTTGCCATAATTATAATATTTGGTAACGTTGCTTGAATTCCTGATAAAATGCTCCGTAGGGTTCGGCGATGCTGGTATAGTCCAGCGGGCAGTCCGTAGTACCCACCCGCATGAAATCGGCCCGGTTCGGAAGCGCGTGTTCAAAAATGGTTATATCCAGCATTTCGGCGTAACGGTCGATATCGCTGTTCTCCCGCAGGTTGTGCTGCCGAAAATTCTGGACACCGTAAATATTGAAATCAAAACCACGTTCCATACGAATATCCCCCATCTTCTTAGCTGCCTTGATAAACTCAAAAGCCGATAAGACATCGGAATCTCCCAACCGGATAGGGACAAGGAGACTATCGCAAAAAGTTAGTGCCATTACCGCCTCATCAGGTCCAGTCATTCGGGGTAGATCCAGGAAGATGATGTCGTAGTCTTCGTAACGTTCATCCAACACCGAAGCCACGTCGTCCGTGGCCATTACTTCACAAGCGTTTTCCGGCTCACCGAGTCTCTCTATCTCCCTGGCCCGCAGCTTGGCGATGGTTCGCTGTCCATCGGCATCCAATACCAGCACCCGTTTATTTTCCCGGCTCAGGCAATTCGCCAGCCAGATGGTGATGGCTGATTTTCCGCTGCCCCCCTTCTGAGAGCAAACGGAAATAATTCGTGTGTCCTCTTTCATTAGTTCAATGTGATTTAATGCAAAGAAATCCAATATTTTGATATAATGAAAGGTTGCTATATCAAAATTTTAAAACATCGACTAATAATTGGCTTAGTACGTGTTCAATGCTCCTTGTAAGCCAAATGTAACTTGTTGAATAGAAGGGAACAAAAGTTTGGCACTACACCAAAATCTGTAATTTTGCTATCTCATTATTTTAATATTTTGATATAATGACTTATCTTTATGTAGTCAACCAGTAAGGAAAACAGCATTAAAACTATAAACTGGACCAATGAAAAACACCTTGGAATTAGAAGTTCCCAGACATGAAACGGAATGGCAAACACGGGATTTTTGGCAGAACAGCCAGCATGATGCAGAGGGAGCCCAACAAGTAGAAGACGAAGCGTTCGCCGCTCAGATAGAAGCATACGAAGCATGGTAAGCAGCCATTTGGCCGTACTGAAAAGCACATTATCCATTCCAATCCCAGCAACTTTTTAACATTTTCAGAATGAACTCATCGAACGTAAACCAGACCCGGCCCCGAAAAATTGGCTACCAGGCACGGCCCAATTGGCGAACCTGCCGAACCAGATTTTTTCCTTCCCTTCTACTGGCGGGCAACTGGTTTGCCGAAGCAGGATTTGATGTCGGCCAGTCCGTTACCGTCGAGGTGCAAAGCGGAATTATTACCATCCGGCCAGCCACTAGCTAGATGAATCACCCGTTGGCCGGACAGGCAGTCATTTCCGGCCATTTTTCAACTCCAAACTTTATTCCCAATGTCAAAAGCCGCAGCAACACCGAGACCTCAGACCTGTCAAATACGATTAAGTATATGCCAGGCAGTACAGGACAATACCGATTTAATGCCCAAAATGGTCGTTTTAATATCGATGGAAAACAAGATGTCGGCGACAGCTTTACTTTTCAACCCATCGCTTGGAGGATTTTTGAAAATAGTCTCTTTGCCCGTGGCCGGGTCGAGACATGGGCGGAATTGTTCTTCGTAGACGACAAGAAGGCTATGTCTTCCGTGATGTATAATAACAGTAGCGTTTGCGAACTGCGTAGACTGATGGAACGGCTTTTCTATGACGACCTGAAACTTTCCGACATAGTGCTGAAAGTTACCAGCGAAAAGAAGATCAACGAGAAAACTACGCACAAAGGAACATGGTATCGGGCTGTTTTTCAGTATGAAACAGCAAACCGTGCCATTGTGGCCGAACTAGCTGCATTTGCACAAGCGAACCCGATTAACAGGACTGAAACCTTAACGGAATCAGGAGTACACAGACTTATTTCAGACTCCTATGCTTATGGCTTATCCTTACCGGGCCTGCCAGTCGCTCCGGTGTTACTAACGCCCAGACTAGCAGCTTGAATGACCACATAGACCAGGCTCCCGCCAGTGGGCGGGAGCTTCTTCAAAACCTTACCATATGCTTATTTCAGCCATCAAAATCGACGTTGTTAAACAAGAGGTTTACCAAATTCAAATCGAAAACGACCTAGATGCTATGTATGAAGTCATTGACTGTCAGATAGTGGAACGTGTAGTTATTGACCATAAAAATGATCTATGGCTTGATGAGGAAGGACTTTTACACCATCCCCAACCGCCAAAGTTTATGTTTAAAGGAGCAAACGCGCCTTTCAGCGGCAACGGCCTCATCTGTGGATATAATGGAGAAGGTCAAACCATAAGTACCACGCTCACCACAGAGGAGATTGAACCGCGAATTTTATTTCTAGGAGACGCTCACATAGAGCCACAATGTGGGTTCATTCCATGGGATGAATTACCCAAATGATTTTTTAGTAACCCGGCCCGATGCGCTAAGCATCGGGCCATCACGCCACCTACGCACATGGAATATCGTTCAATCCCTCGCATCAGCAATAGCGATCTAACCGAATTTAGAAATTTTTTATTTGGTCGTTCTGAAAAGATACCCGTGAAAGCTTTTGCATTCGGTACTGCATTACACGAAATGATTTTGGAACCCGGCAAAGGCGGAACAAATCCACCTTTTGTGGATTTGGAATTAGTTAATAAACTGGCTAGAGTCGCCCGTGAGGATAAATTTCTCAAATGGATCCTTCAATTTTCTTCTAAGGAGGAAGTGCGTCTTTGGCAAGACACCGAGACTGGATTAACATTGAAATCGCGGTTGGATATCGTATACAAAAACAGATTGGTTGTCGATATTAAATCCACATCATGCCGTACCCGAGAAGACTTTGTAGCCAGCTGTCTCAAATATGATTATGACCGACAGGCGGCCTTCTATCTCGACTCGCTCGGGGCAGAGGAAGGAGTAGGGCGACGCTTTGCTTTTGTCGCTATTCAAAAGGTCAAGCCGTTTAATGTCTGGAGGATCGAGTATTCGGGTGGAAGCGACTTTATTGAACAGGGGCGGCACCGCGAATTTTTGGGATTGCCTTTTGTACCTATGACTTGGAAGCCTGGACTGTTTCCGAATGATGAGGAAAGCCCTAGCACGCTTGCTGCTTAAATTGAAAGGGACTAAGTTATTTGCTTGTAATTGAATGATTTGCCTGGCAGAACAAATCATCGATGAGCGTTATAGATTTGTGATAGCTGCAGAATTTTGCCCAAATCCCCCTAAGTTATAAAAATCCAAATTGTTCTAAGCATTTATTACATAAATCTTAAAGCTGATTTGCCAAGCGCCACAGGCAGCCTTCATTTGCCAGAGCTGGACACATTAGGTATGGATGCAACAAGCAGGGAGGTAATTGTGTCGATCTGCATTGATGGCCGCTAGCTCCCGGCCTTGTCCATCCCTTTTCATTCGAGATGTTACTCCGCTTTTATACGTGGACAAGCCGGTGCGTTCATGAGGCAGGGGGGCACACTCCAGCTCCCCTGTCCCCAACCATACCTGACACACTCCGCCCCGGGTGGCCTCTTCGAGCCGCTGACCAATTGCAGGGGTTGCCTGGGGTGTGGGAATGAAAGCGTTGTCAGCAGGGTTCGGGCGGGTAGGCTCAGTGAGGCGTTTCCTTATCTGGCCTTTTGTGCCGTCCGCGCTTTTTACAGACAGTGTCTGTAAAATTGATAAGGAAACAAGGCCGGCGGCAATACTGTCAGCCAACCACAATCAGGCCAAATCCAGGTTCCTGGGGAGGAATAAGTTGGCCTCAGTCTTTCCTTCAGCTTTTGAAAGCAGTCCGGCGCAAGGGTTCCTAGGCCCCTGACTGCTCCGGTATGGCCCTGGTGACTTGCCGAACGTGGCTTTGGCCTATGCTGGTTTTCAAAGGTCTGACAGAATCATGTGTTGTGTCCGGGTAGCGGATTAAAATTTCTATTGCTTATTTGATTTAGAGTTATAGATTTGTAGTGTACTATATAACTACAACACTTGCCAAACGTATGATTACGCTCAGTAATGTCTGCTTTGGGTATCCTAAAAAAAGCCCATTATTCAAGGACCTAAGTGCAGAATTGCCCCCAGGCCGCATTTACGGCCTGTTAGGCAAAAACGGGGAGGGAAAATCCAGCCTGCTGCGGAACATCGCTGGACTCCTTTTCCCGGACAGCGGGATGATTCAGGTGGACGGATATGAACCCAGACTGCGTGATGCCGAATTCCTTCAGGAGGTGTTTTTTATACCGGAAGAGATTTATCTGCCCCCAATTTCGGTCAACGGACTATCACATCACTACGGCGGCCTATATCCCAGGTTCGATGCCGACCGTTTTTTTGAGCTAATTTCAAAACTGCAAATTCCCGTTAAAAATAGGCTTGATAAAATGTCATACGGGCAGAAAAAGAAGGCTTTGATCGCGTTTGCCCTGGCGGCAAATACAAAATTGGTGCTTATGGATGAGCCTACGAACGGACTGGACATCCCCTCCAAAAGCCTCTTCAGGAAGTTGGTTTTATCCCATCTTGGTTTTGACCGTTTGTTTATAATATCCACGCACCAGGTAAGGGATTTGGATAATTTGATAGACTCCGTAATTATCCTGAATGATGGAGAGATCGTTGTTCAGGAAAGCCTCGACAATATCTGCCAGCGTATAGAGTTCGATACGCTGGCAGGTATTGATATTGACGAAAGGATATTGTACAAACAGCCCTTCCTTGGTGGATTTAAAGTGTTGAGGGAAAATGTGTTTGGTGTTGAAAGCGTATTGGATATTGAACAATTTTTTAACGCTGCGATCGAATATCCTGACAGGATTAAACAGGTATTTCATGATTAGTGTTCTGGAAAGCAAGTGAATTGATTTAGTAAACCGGTATTCAAATGCGCCAATCTTTCAGCGTTCAACGATTAGTGATATTAATCAGGATAAATTTTGTCGAGAATGGCAGAAACTATCTTTTAATGGGGGGCGTGTTGGTGGCTTTGCTGCTCATCATGATGCTTCCAGTGTGTTTTTTTGATACATACAATAACCCAGCTCAATTATTGCAATTTGCCGCCGTTCCCATAGTCGTCATATTGGGAAGCAGCCTGTACACAAGCCACGCACTGACGCAGTATGCCGCTGGTTCAAAGGGCATGCTGTCCCTTATGTCCCCTGCCACCAGCTTGGAGAAGTTTCTCAGCTCACTGATCGTCAACTTGCTGTTTCTTATACCTTTTCTGCTTTTCTTTCTGCTTCTGCATCATCAGACGATCACTTTTGGAAATCGGAGAATTCCGGCCAACGGCATGCAATACAGTTTCATTGCCAGGGGTGTGCTGATTTATATCGGCTTTTCCTATTTCTTATTTCATAGCGTATTTTTCCTGGGCTCCATATATTTCACAAGGTCGTCCTATGTGAAGACATTTGCCAGTCTGATTTTCGTGATGCTGACCGTCGGCATTTTGAATTCCCTGCTGGCAAAATACTTGGCCTCCTATCCTTTAATGATGAGCACCGTTCCTATGGCTGGCTGGAGCATCGTCCGTGATGCGGGCTTGAAGGTGTACAGAATACCCTTTCCAGACAAGGGATTGATACTTTTGTACCTGACTCTCACATTGACAACCCTGGGATTATGGCTTGCTGCCTACCAGCGTTTAAGAGAAAAGCAGATTTAGTTACCCGAACAGATGGAATTTCGTGATAAACAGGCCATTTACATTCAAATCGCAGAATATGTCTGTGATGGGATACTCAATGGGAAATGGGTTCCCGGGGAGCGTATCCCTTCGGTGCGGGATTTGGCTCTGACTTTGGAGGTAAATCCGCACACCATCTTGCGGAGCTACGAATACCTTCAGAATGAGGGAATCATTTTTTCTAAAAGGGGTTTGGGATATTCCGCTTCAACCAGGGCGAAGGAATTGATCATCTCCTACCGGAAAGAACGGTTCTTGGAAAAAGAGCTTCCCCGTTTCTTTGCATCCATCCACCAGCTCAATATAAGTATGGAGGAGATCGGGCGACGCTACGGTTTTTTCGTTGACCAGATACACCCCGTCAACCCTTAAATCGATGCAAAAAAGTAACAAAATACTGATCTCTGTTGTGTCGCTTTTCACGATTGTAACGCTGGGATGCAATGTAATCCTTAAAGCGCAGTACGACAAGATTGACTTTGATGATCCCTATCATGGCTACGGGACAGAGATAGTCAGCCCGTTCAAACATGTCGTTCTCTCCGGAACGGGGCGCGGCCTCACCCAAATTTTGCCCGGAAGGGAATTTCAGATAAAAACAACCCTCTCAGAACGAGCGCTTAATTGGAAGGTTGAGGGCGATACACTCAGGGTAGACTTGGCCAGGAATTTAAATGAGAATAATTGGGCGCCGAATGACCTTTCCAAGGCTGAACCAGTCGCTTTTATTATTGCACCGCGCGTTTCAGGGGTTTACTCTACTGGTGTCAACTGTAAGGTAAGTGATTTGAAAAATGAGCGTTTCACTCTAAGGCAGGAAAAGAGCAGGGTGCTGCTCGTAAACAATTCGATCCAGAACCTAACCGCCCAGGTAGTTCTGGGATCGTCTCTCACGATTGATCAAAAGAGCCGCATTGATACAGCCGCCATTAGCCTCAATGACAGCAGTCGGCTGACTGCCGCCGATGATAATTTTAAGAGGTTCCAATTGCAAGCCGATGAATCAGCCCACCTGGAGCTACCCATGAGTCTGATAAACATAATCTCAAAAAAACAGTGATATGAAAGCCCTTTCTGTAATCCTGATCCTTTCTGTCCATTCGGCCATGCTCTCGGCCCAACCCGTTGCTGATTCGACGGACTACAATTTGAATTTCGAGAAATTGGCGCAAAACAAGAAGTTGCCCGAGAAGTGGATGCAGTGGGGAACCGGTTATTCCCTGAGCGTTGACACAACCCAGAAATTTGACGGCAAGTCTTCCCTGCGAATAAAATCTTCCGACCAGAAAACGGATGGCTCATTTGGATCTGCCGCCAATACGATCCCGGCGGTATACGAGGGAAAAGAGATCGAGCTGCGTGGCTATGTCAAACTGGACCGGGTTGAGAACGGCTGGGCGGGTCTGATGCTCAGGGTGGACGGAGCTTCCGGGATGCTGCAGTTCGACAATATGCAGAAAGAGAATGTAAGCGGAACCTCCGATTGGAAGCAGTACAGTGTGAAGTTGCCCTATTCCAGGGATGCCAAAAAAATCCATGTGGGTGCGCTGCTTACCGGGACTGGGTCCATGTGGATAGACCACTTCGAACTGCTCATCGACGGCAGGCCATTCACGGATGCACCGTTAAAGGCACTTTCCGCCGTTGAACTTGATAAAGAATTTGTACAGGGGTCCAAAGTTACGTTCGGGGAGCTGAGTTCGAAAATCATCAAAGACATGACCGAAGTCGGCATGCTTTGGGGGTTCCTGAAATACTACCATCCGGCCGTCGCCTCGGGTAATTACAACTGGGATTTTGAGCTGTTCAGAATCCTGCCGAAAATCCTCAATGCCAAAACAGAGGCAGAGAAGCAGCGGGAGATCTATCAATGGGTTCAAAAACTGGGAGCCGTTTCAATCGACAGACCTACCGAAGGCCAGACTGGTACAGTGAAATACAAACCTGACCTGGCCTGGATAAACGCCCTTGGCTATGACAGGGAACTTCTGTCAAAGCTCGATTCTGTCAAAAGGGCGGCCCGCCCACAGGAACACTACTATGTGGGGCTCGTCCCCAATGTCCTGAATCCTATTTTCAAAAACGAGAACCCCTACGCCACTATGGCTTATCCGGATGCCGGTTACAGGCTGCTGACCTTATTCCGTTACTGGAACATGATCGAGTATTTCTTTCCCTACAAGTCTTTGATCGGAGAGGACTGGCGCGGTGTATTGGCGGAATTCGTTCCAAAATTCATCGGGGCATCCAACGAAACGGAGTTCAAACTGGCGACGCTGGCTTTAATCGCCAGGGTAAACGACACCCATGCCAATGTTTACAATTATGACAGGGCACTTGACAATTACTTCGGTAATAACTACGCGGCGGTTGAGACCGGTTTTATCGAAAACAAGGCGGTTGTGGTCAATTATTTCAATCAAAAGCTGGGGTTGAAATCTGGTTTGAAGATTGGCGATGTCATTGAAACAATCGATGGAAAAACCATCGAACAAATCACCGGGGAGAAGCTTCCATACACCCCCGCGTCCAACTATCCAACGCAACTGAGGAATCTGGCCAGGGACCTGTTGCGAACCAACGATACCCTGCTGTCGGTGGGATACAGAAGGAACGATGTTTCTGACAAAACAGACGTTGCCGCCTATGACAGAAAGAAAATCAACTTCTACGCCAATCACACTAAAAGGGACACCTGTTTCAAACTGATCGGCCCGGATGTCGCTTATCTGTACCCCGGAACGATTAAAGGGTCCTACCTGCCTCGGATTGCCCCTGACCTTTTGAAGACAAAAGGCCTTATCATCGACATGCGGTGCTACCCGTCGGACTTTATTGTGTACTCCCTGAGCGAATACTTACTACCCAAACCCGAACCTTTTGTAAAGTTCACCGCCGGAAGCTTGTCCACTCCGGGGCAGTTCACCGTGGGGCCTGACCTCAGCGCCGGTAAAATCAACCCCGGTTATTACAAGGGCAGGATTATCATCATGGTTAACGAGAGCACGCTGAGTCAATCCGAATTCAGCACCATGGCGTTTTCGACGGCTCCGAATGTGACGATCATCGGAAGCACAACCGCCGGTGCGGATGGCAATGTTTCCCAGATTGTGCTTCCTTCGGGAATCACGACCGGCATCAGCGGGATAGGCGTGTACTACCCTGACGGTAGGGAGACACAACGCGTGGGCATCGTACCGGACGTCGAAATCAAGCCAACAATCCTTGGCATTGCCGCAGGGAGAGACGAACTGTTGGAAAAAGCCATTGGGATGATAAATTCAAAATGAAACGATTAGTGAGCGGAGAAACTGACCGCCCAACTCCGTGATTTTAACAAGATTTAACAGCGGCATAAAAATGCGAGCGGCGATCTTTGTAAAAAGACCATCGCCATGAACCGCTTGCTGCTCGCCTTCTTTTTTTTCGTTCCTTCCATCGCCAGTGCTTTGCCGCCCGAACGCGAATACTGGATCACGCCTGACTCACTGGGCCTGGATTACGTGCAGAAGGAGCTGGTCACGCCCGACGGCGCGCGGCTGCTCTCTTGGTCGCTGCCCACCAAGAGCAGCGAACCGCTCCACAAGACCCTGCTGATCACCAATGCGACTACGGGCAACATGGCCAATATGCTTCATTACGCCAAGGCCTTCCTGGCGGCCGGTTTCGATGTGGTGCTGTTCGACTACCGCGGCTTCGGCCACAGCTCCGATTTTCCAAAGGATCCGGCCTACCTGTACTACAATGAGTACGTGACGGACATGGAGACCGCCATCGTGGCCGCCAAGAAGCAGTTCCCTGAAAACCAATTGGGTATCCTGTCCTTTTCGGCAAGCACCATTCTGGCGACGCTGGCCGTGCAAAAGCGGCCGGTCGACTTCATCATTGGCGAAGGCTACGTCCGGGACCCGTCCAGAATCATCGAAATCTGGAAAGTGATGGACCCATCGCTGAAACTTGTTCTCCCGGCGGGGGCGGAGGGCTACGTGCAGGCCACCCGCCGGATCCCTTGCCCCATGCTCCTGATGACCGGCACCCAGGATGACATCACGCCCCCGGCTGACGTTCGGGCCGTTGCCGACATGCGCCCGAACCGTACGTTTCTGCTGTACGAGGGACACCATCTGCAAGCGACCATCGTGTGGGAGGAGAACGAATTCGCCGACGGCTACGTCCGCCGCATTCGGGAGTTCGTTACATCCCTCAGGTAAGGTGATCCTATTTGAAATGGAATATTCTGTACCAATATGGACGTTCCCCTACTTTTCAGGAACTACATACTCAAACCCCCAGTGTCTAGCGTACTCTTCAAGTGGGGGCAAACCCATTTCTGTCCGACGTTTGTTCACATTGGACTCATCTTCGATAGGCTCAAATCCGCTTGGCCTGCCATCTGGCCCGTTATGCACCTGAGTGCCATATAATTGCTTTTGTCCCTTTTTGAGTCGCAACCGGTCGATTAACAAAGCTAAGTTTGACTTATCCAATTCCCCCTGCTCAGCAGCCTGCTGTATGAGGGGCAGGTATTTTTCCTGAACAGATAAAGAAGAATGTTGAATGATCAGCCATGCGGTACTGGATAGCTTATTGCCCACCAGCCGTTTGCCCGGATATCCAAACAGTTGCAAAATCTGCTCCACTTTTGGCAGGTTCATGGAATCTACCCGGCGCATTTCGTCCCACACGGGCTTCGCCTGTGGAGAATTAAACCCATAGTGCCTGCCAACTGTGTCCATCAGTAGTCTTGGCCTTTGATCTGCTTCAAGGATTTGTTTAAGTTCCCGTTCCAGATCTGGATTTCTACCGGCTGCTACTTTACTTTTATTTAAGTGAACCTCAAATTCCTTCGCTATTGAACCAGTTCTTAAAGGATTCAGCTCTGGATATTCCTTCTGCTCCTCCCAGAGGTACTCACTCATTTCCCAATCTAGGGCGACCGCTTTTTTTAGATAACTGGTCGTCACTTCTTTCTCTTGGCATTGGAAGGCACAAACAGCGGCCCGTAAAGTACTTACAATGCTTTTATGAGAAATTGCAAAAGCGTGACGATATTCTGTGAGACAGGAAGTGCAATCACCTTCTTAAAGTGCCCTCAAAGCCGCCTCGGCCGCATTAATGTAAATCGTGTCTTTGGTGGCGTAGATAGATAGCTTCCTGTGCTTGGACAGATATGGTCAGCAATAGGAATAAACTCAAAGCAAATCCAAAGAATTTCATATATTGATGTTCTGCATCACAGGGTTAAATGAAGGGATCCTCGCACACTTGCTGATGTTCTTTACTGAAATAGTGAAGGCATATGATTAGTGAAGTTGTGTAATTTTTACAGGGAATGGATGAATTGTCGTTTTCTTGATAAGCTGAATATACGTTTTCAGAACGATTTTTGCCTTGCTCGGAATTCGGCTTGCGATGCCCTCGATGATCGTTGCCAAGTGGTCTATTTGGTTCTTAATATCTGCCGGAGCTGTTAGTAGTTGGGCCTGGGTGAGCTAGTTTTAAGCGAAGCTGCGAACATCTTCATTGGTGTACTGGCCGATAGTCTTACCCGCCCGCTCAGCGGCCTTCTCGATCACCGAACGGGTGTCTCGTTCAATGCCTCGATTGGACCAGGGGGTAGGTGCCTTGACTTTTCGGGATGGCCTACCTATTCTGCTGGGCTTTTCAGTAAGTGGAGCGCTTAAATCACATTCTGTCTTACCCTTCTGAGTACCCATAGGATTTCTGCCATACATGAGGTATGACAGAAATGTACGAAGAAATCGGGGATCAACAAGAGTGTATGACAAAAACGCATTCATACACTAAACAACATAATTCCACTTACACAACATCCTTCGGCCTTTGCAAAAATGTATCAGTAGTATGTATCGTTAGAAAGCGTCTTTTAAAGAGCAGCAAAAAGTTTATCCTAAACCATAATCCCTATGAGAACCAAGTATTTAATCGTTATGTTTTTTATCATGGGTGTAGCTAATGCCCAGAAAACGACAGGTATCAAATTTGAGCATGGTTTAAGTTGGCAACAGATCCAGGAGAAAGCAAAAAAGGAGAATAAATATATTTTTATTGACGCATACACCACCTGGTGCGGCCCTTGTAAAATGATGGATCAGAACATCTTTCCACAGAAGAAAGTGGGGGAATTCTTCAATGCCTTTTTTATAAATGTAAAGGTGCAGATAGATTCCACCCAAAAAGACGACGATCAGACGAAAAAGTGGTATAAGGATGCTCAGGACCTGGTTAATACATACAACATAGATAGTTATCCCACCTATTTGTTTTTTAATCCAAAGGGTGAGATTGTGCACAGGATAAATGGAGGATCAACTACTGCGGATGAATTTATCTCCAAGTCAGAAGCGGCCCTAGCTGGATATCCGAAACAAAAGTGGCAGTTTATTAGAGGAAGCAAAGATTTTGAATCACTTTTAGGGATGATGAAGTCAGCCCGACTAATGAATGACAGAGAGTTTATACCGGTGGTCACGAATACATATCTGACGACTCAGAACGACCTTTTGACGGAGGAGAACCTGAAACTCATCGCGAGCAACACGAGGCATATAACTGATCCAGGGTTTTCCGTCCTAAGGAATCAGGCAGATAAGGCGGATCAGGTATTAGGAAAAGGGAAGAGCGCAAGACTGGTGAAGATCGTAGTATTTGACGATATAGTGTTCCCGTACCTGAGGAAGAATGGTGTCAAAAAAGACTATGGTGGAATGTTTGGCTATTTAGGGGAGGTAAACGAGAGTGTGAATTGGACGGAGGTAGAGGGTAAGCTAAAGAAGGAGTTTCCAGACCTTTCCGATGAAATTCTACTGACATCTAAACCCACGTACTACAAATGGGCTGCTAACTGGCCCGCATTCGCTTCCTATATATCTTCCCAAAAAAATGTAATTGCTAAGGACCAGTTAGATTCCTACGCCAACGATGTCTTCCTGTTTTGTGATGATCCGGCGAGCATTGAAAAAGCAGTTGGGTGGTCTGAGTACTTATTGACGAGCGAGAACGAGCACAACATAGGTTTTTTATCTACCTATGCCAATCTATTATATAAGACTGGTAAGAAGGGCGAAGGGGTTAAAACCATGGAACAAGTGGTTGCCCTTTCAGGAGAAAAAGAGGGAGATCTAATAAAAAGGCTTGAAAAGATGAAGAGTGGAGAAAAGACATGGTAATACCTTGTTGTATGAAAAATTACCCACATGAGAATAAAGCTAAACCCATTTATAGTGGCGGACTACATTGGTATTTTAACAAGACTACTTCAAAGCACATATCAGTCTCACTTCCCGGAAATATCTTTTATTGATCAGTGAATAAATATATTAAGTTTGTACTTTGCAAGAATGAGAGCAAAATACAAACCTAGCGACTACGAAGCTTTCCGGAAGCGCTGCGTAGAGATGAAAGAAGCTGGCTGGCGTCAGAAGGACATTTCGGCCGCGCTTGGGCTGACCGAAGGCTGGGTCAGCCAGACTTTAAAGAAGTACCGAGACTCAGGCGCGCAGGGGCTTTTGGCTCGGAAGGCCACCGGTGCCCCGCCTCGAATGACTAGCGATCAATTGGAGAAGCTGGTGGAGGAACTCAAACGGGGAGCACAACACCATGGGTTCAGCGGAGAGATATGGACCCGACAGCGAGTGAACGCGTTGATTGAAAGGTTGTTCGGTGTAAGCTATGACCCGACCCAAGTGGGCCGTATCCTGAAAAAGCTGGGATGGAGCCTGCAAAAACCAGCCAAGAAAGCCCGCCAGCAGAGTACTCAGAAAGTAAATCAGTGGCGGGAAGAGGTACTTCCAGGACTAAAAAAAAGCTGAGGATGAGAACAGGGTTATCCTATACATTGATGAAGCAGCCTGTTATCTGTTGCCTTTCCTGAGCCGTACTTGGGCACCCCGAGGGCAGACACCGATCATCGAAGAGAAAGCGGGAAGGGAACATCTAAGTCTGATCGCTGGCTTGGCTCCCAATGGCCGTTTATACCTCAGTGGGCAGCACAAAGCCTTCGATAGCGACGGGGTAATTGGTTTTCTAGAGTATCTGTGCCGCAGGTACCGCAAGAAGGATCTGATAGTGGTATGGGATGGAGCTACGATTCATCGCAGCCAGGCCATTAAAGACTTTTTGAAAAGGAAGCCAGGGAGGATACACTTGGTTGCCTTACCGGGCTACAGTCCAGAATTGAACCCTGTAGAACTCCTATGGAACCAATTGAAAAAGGAGCTGAAAAATCAGGCGTTTCTGAATTTAAAAGACTTGGTAGAGGCCGCAGTAAGCAAAGTTGAGGAAATCAGGAATGATGTAGAACTACTCAATTCTTTCTTTCATAAAAAAGAGGTGGCATTCTTTACAAATTAATTCATCTATCAATAACATAAATTAGATTACAAAACAACGTAATCAGTCAAGCGTTTCGACTTAAAACAACTTCAATGAATACTATTTGTAAAGTTTTAATTTTGGGGTCTTCACTGTGGTCCACTTGTTGTTCAGCTGGTATCGAACAGTATTATGAGTTCACAAACAGAGCAGAGTTATTTATAATCCAAAAAAGCCATATAAAGGCTTTACAACTTTATGATAGCGCTTTTAGCTCCGTCGATAAAAATAAGATTTTTGTTGGGGATCTTTATAACGGGTCAGTGTGTGCAGCAAAGCTTTCTGAGTGGAACACTCTCAAGACTTATTGCTTATGGATGGCAGAGAATGGGTGCCCGATCACATTTTTTAAAAAAAGTATCTTTAAGGGTATTATTAGCGAAAGTCGTTTTTATAAAAAATTAGAGACAACATGTCAAGTAAATAGTCAAAAACGAAATATTACCTTAAATGACGAGTATGGCTTATTGGTTGAAAAATATGATTCATTGATGAAATACTGCTCAGCAACCGGTGACTTTGACAACCCTTACCGACTTACATTATCTAAACAGGTCGGATTGTTCATAGGTAGGTATGGATATCCTACAGACAATGACGTTGGCACTACGGTTCGATCGGATACAATTCTTAGGTTTTCTAAGTTTTCACAAATCATTCAGTCTTTTGCTACTTATTTTGAGCCCCAAACGGTAGAGATTTTATTATCAGAAATCGAGCGCGGTAAAATGCCTAGCATGGATTTGTATGCGCTCCGAAATAGGCTCGGGTCACGTACATGGGATTCCCCTTATATTGTTTACGGTTGTGATGTTTACAAAACTAAAAACAGTATATCTGACTTTTTCACTAAATTCTCGGGCCGCTATTTTATTGCCTCCTTCCAAGATTATGGCGATAAAATGTATTTCAACTTAACCTCAAATCAAGATAGTTTTTATTTTAAAACATTCCAAGTTACTATAGGGTCATTCAAAAACGAGGAAGGAGAAAAACAAACCCTGAGCTTGTATGATAAAATGCCAGACAAGTTGCTGGGATGTCAATGATACAGCAGAAAAACCTGTTTGATATCCATTCAATGTTAACCTGTTCTTTGTCTGTAGCGATTGTTCTTTGTATTATTAAAGTTCACCAAATAGCAGGTGTTCAAGTTAGTTAAAAGAATCTTTCAATAACATAAGTTTAGTTATACCACCATTCTGGTTAAAATGCAACGCCCGCCCATAATTCTGTAAGGGCACCTGCCTTGAAAAATTTTTGCTAGGGCTTACCCGCCAGGGAAGTCAGCAGCAGGCCCACGCCACCGCTTTCCACGCGGGGCGCATTGGCGTGGGTGAGTCGCCCGGTTTTGTCGAAAATCATGTAACGGGGAATCGTGTTCAATTTGTTTTGTTTTAAAAAATCGGACGTGCTGGTGTTCACGATAAGATAGTTTTCAGCGTATTTGCTGAGCTTCTCGATTTCGCTGGCCTTCTGCCAGGGCTTGATGCTACCGTCAATGGAAAGGTACACGAACACCACTTTTTTGTCTTTGAGAGCTTTACGTAGGTCAGCAGAGGCAGGCATGGCTTCGCGGCATGGGCCGCACCAGCTGGCCCAGAAATCAACGTAGATTACCTTCCCCTTGTGCCGGGCCTTCACTTCATCAAAAGTCATTTTCTTGCCGCTCAGGTCGGTGAGTACCACCGAACCCGTTTCGCTGCGGCGGTCGTCGAATTCCAGCGCAAAGTCTTGGCGTACCGCATTGACCAGGTTCTTATCCTTGACTTTGGACTCATACTTTTTGAAATAGGCGATGAAATCGTCGTGGGAAAATGTGTCATGGATCCGCTTGATCTCCTTGGTGAGAAGGTAGTTGCGGTCTTTTTCGGGAAAGAGGGAGGAGGTGTCGACTTGATCGAAGACTTGTCGATAGTCCCAGAGACTGGGCTTATCGTTATCGATAAAATTGACTTTTTCCTGTATGTATTTTTCTTCAATGGCTTCCAGAAATTGTTGGTAGTAGATGTCAGGGTACCCAAGACGGTTTACCTGATGCTCTTTCAGGATGGCGGTAATTTGCGGTTGGCTGAGGCGGTCGGTTAGTGCATCCAGCAAGTAACCGAGGTATTTATTCCGCTCTTTGTAAAAGTAATAGGGAACGGCTGATAACCCTTTGATGGATTTTAGAGAATCAAGCAGACTGTTCTCTTTGCTCAAATAAGTTTTTGTTTCTGCATAAAACTTGTTCCTGAAATCTGCTATTATACCAAGATTTCTTGCCTTCTTTTGTGGGAAAGTCAGCTTATGGTTTTTAGATGTAATCTCTTTACTAGACATAGTCTCTGCCATAGCCAAACCACGTGCTTCCAGGAATTTTCCCACAGGCGAATATTGATCTTGCTTGAAATAAGACCGGGCTAAGCTATCGAAATTAGCATCGTACTTTAAGATTTTCCGATTTTGAAAAGTGAGTCGTGGCCTTTTGTTCTTGTATTCGATCTGTACCGAATCTCCTTTTTGCAAAATGTATTCGTTGGCATCGAAATAATTGACAGAATGGCTGAAAACCAGGTAATCATTTGCTGGGGTTATAGCAAGCGTGTCAAAGATCATATCAGGTTTGTCGGAATTGTCGTTCAGCGTCGACTGCGTGTCATCGTAATACAAGGTGGCGAGGTGCATCTTGCCTGTCCAGGTCGAATCGTTCATCGAGATGGAGAAAAACTGTAAACGAGCATCAATATCATGCGGATTCTTGAATGACACCACCACCGGGCCACCTTTTACAGGGGTACCTTCCAGGTCTGCATCCTCCTGGGTGGTGGTATTGCAGGAAAAGAGAGCAAACAATATGCCGATGGATAGGGCGAGAATGGTTTTCATACTGGTTGGGTTTAGGTAGGCAGTTGAGGTAACCTTTCATGCACATAACGTACTCAGGCAATTAAAGTGGATATCACAACCAATAAAACCAACCAACTAGTTTGAAATAACTAATGGATTAGTCTTATTGGGGTTCTTCTTCCAAATTGAATTCGCCAACAGTATCTAAATGGGCCGCTCCGGCGTACCGGGATTTATGGCGTACCGAGATTTATACGGTAAGCACCTAAATGCTCAGTTTATTCTCTACAGCCACTTTGCATGACATAGGTCTAAACTACTCAAAGGTACATTTTTCCCCACGGCTCTCGCACACGGATTCTATCCACATTCCTGAGCGTAAAGACAAACGTCAGAATATGGAATGACATTTTTCATAGTCTTCTTTTCTTTGATAATAAGTAAATTCGGCAATCCCTTTCTGAAGTAAAATCCGTTAGATTACAAACCTACTAGGGTCGTTGTATGAGTGGGTGGGTAAAGATAGGCGGTTTGTCTCAACGGTCAAATTGAAGTTTCATGCCTTCATGAGCGTCTATGAATCCCAGTGATTGGTAAAACCGTTTGACTCGGGGTCTGTGTAGTCAGTAGTTAGCTGCAAAACATGAGCCCCCCTGGATGGCGTAATGAAAGATCTCAGTTCCGAGCCCCTGACCACGGTGGGTGGAGTTTACGCGCACCTCTTCAATCTGAGCACTCAGGCCGCCCTGATAAGTCAGATGTTAAATGAAACTGATTTGGAATGTTGCCAATAGCTTACCGCTGTCTTCGACGACTATCAATACTGGCTGCTTTTCTTCGAAAATTATTTAAAACTGGTGGTATTCATAACTTTACACGATTTGTGTCAAGCTATTTCAGGGAGATACAATCCCCAGATCGTGACCTGGTTTGTCGAAAACAAATAGACAATGTACTTATTATCAAAGCCTCGCACACCATACGATTATTACCTGAATATCTATGCTATGTGATTTCACATCTGGCATCGTGGTATGGCTGAACCGTCAAGGTTACTCCTTTTATAAATCAGGGTTTTCCGCAAAACGCATTTCCATCCGCGCTCTTATAAGTGACAGGCTCTCTGTTTCCAACTCATCCCAATATCTAGTGTGGGAGAAAAAAGGTAACCAAGCAAGCCTCTGCGGTGCTAAGCGGGTGTTCTCTACCCCAGAACCAAAGCCCTCGATAGGTCCGCCCACAAAATCATTTGCGAAGAAAATGTTCGTCCACCTGGTAAAGGCAAATGGGGCAGCGTGATGAAGGGTTCTGACCTGTCCGTCGCTTTTTAGCGGATAAGAGAAAAAAAACTGCCCTGCATTATTCTTTTCCATTTCGGGCGGACAAGTTGAAAACTCCCTCTGCCGTTTTTTTTCGTCAAAAGCCAACTCACTTTCAGCCAAGTACAGCTCCGCAAAGGCCAATGGGCTGCCCAGGGTAATGAAGTCCGAAATCCTCCACGACCCTTTCCTTGGAGCCTGTGCCGCCCAGAATGCAAACTGTCCCTGCCGATACTGGTCGGTACTTATCGAGCCGCCCATCAAATCTGTGGCTTGGCTCTCGGCCAGGTCCATTTTATCCGGGGAGATCGTAGGGATTCCGGTGTTTCGCTCGCACCAGAAAAGGTTGAGGAGGTCGTAGGCTATGACAGAACCCAGGCTGTGGCCAACCACCACAACCCGGTCGTATCGGTTTTTGCCGTTCTGGTCGGTTTCATGTAATCTTCTGAGAAGCTGAATTCCTGCTTTACGGATCTGCTGGCGCTCATTGATATTTCTCGGTAGTGGCGTCATGTATCGCACCGCATCGCCGAGATAATTGACCAAAATGCCATTGAAAACAGCCAGTATGGCGCTAGCTAGCAGACCTAGTGAAACATTCAGGAGGCTACCGTCTATGAAATCTTTCCAAATGGCAGCGATAGCTATGCCCGTTGAGGCGAGAGTAGCGATCAGGGTGATTGCGGCTAGCCAAAATGAAAAATAAATCGATCTCAGCCTGCGGGGTATGCTGCCAGGTCTTCGCAAAAACAGTTTCCGAACCCAATTCCAGACATCCGATACTTGGGTTCCTTGTATTGAATTCGCCCAGTAAAACTCGTAGAAATCAGTCTTGAAGTTATCTTTCTTCTCAGTTACGGTCAGCCTTCTCAACTCATAGTTATCAGAAAAAGCATCCGGTTTGCTAAAATAGGCTGGGTTTCCAGCATTGGATACGTTCGGAAGAATACACTTCACGAAGCTGCGCAGCGTGTCCATTGGTCTCTGTTCCCCAATCCCATGTATGACTACTACTGCCTGGCGATCCACCTTGGGACCTTCGTTCTTTTGCATTCTGCAGTTTAAGTAGAAGAAGACAGACGATCGAGATAAATACTTGTCGTTGAGATCGCAATACTAGGTATCTTGCTCGTTTAAAAAGCACTATATTGCCTTAAAATTAGAGAGACGGGCATTCAGAATGAGTACATAAGTAATAGCAAAGACCATGTTTTTAAAAAACATAACGATTCGTAACTTCAAGGGTCTCAACCTGAGTCTGTCCTTTAAGAGCGACAAGACAAACGTCAGGGCTACGACTGTCATTCTGGGGGAGAATGGAGTAGGAAAAAGCAATTTTCTAAAGGCTATCGCCTTGGTAACGTCAGGGAGTGAAGTACTAGCAGAACTGCTGGGAAGGGTGGACGATTGGATATCTTACGGCGAGGACATCTGTGAAATCCACGCAGTGCTAAGTACGAAAGACAAAGAAGTACGTGATGTAAGCCTTAAGTTAAAGCGCGGTGACACCATTAAGGACGTAATTACCCATAACCTTGAATCACTGAACCTGATTGATGGTGCCCTTGCCCATTCAAACAGGAATTACTTCGTGATAGGGTACGGTGCCTCGCGACGCCTGTACGAAGGAAACGAGATGGCTGGCTCTGTGGAGGCGCAGTATCGGAACAGCCGGGCTAAAAACGTGGCTACGCTGTTCAATGCCAATGCCTTGCTGCACCCCCTTTCGGCTTGGGTGATGAGTTTGGACTATCGAAGTGATGGCAGGGCTCTTGCTCTAGTTGAGGATGTTCTGAATGATCTCTTGGTGGGGGTACGGTTTAAGAAGATAAATAAATCCGATGGTATGCTTTTATTTCAAGTAGGGAGGAAGACGGTGCCTTTACCACTTTTAAGCGAAGGCTATCAAGGCGTTTTAGCCTGGGTCGGCGATCTCCTTTTTCGTATCACGAATACCTTTGGAGACTATAGATCGCCCTTAAATACGCACGGGCTGCTGCTGGTTGACGAAATAGAACTGCACCTGCACCCCTCCTGGCAGCGCAACCTGCTTCGATACGTCAGGGCAAAGTTCCCCAACCTTCAAATCGTGACGTCCACCCATTCGGTTTTTACCGCGCAGCAGACAGAGGAAGGGGAGCTGTACACGCTCGTCGAAGGTGATCGCGGAGACTTTGACTTGCTTCCTTTCCGAGGCAAACCGAATGAATTGCTGGTAAGCCAATTGCTGATGTCCTCCGCCTTTGGACTTACAACCGACGAGTCTGTTAGGGTTCAGGAAGTCAAAAGTGAATACCGGGAGATGATGAGACGAAAAAGCATCAGCGTCCCCGACGAAGTTAGCGCCTCGGACGAGAAAAGAATGGACACATTGGCTGCGACCCTGGAGAGACTGCCAACTACTCGGAGGACAAACATGGGCATGGAACCTGGACAAATGGATTTAATCCAGGAAGTTCGGGATGAGTTGCGCAAACGCAGTAAGAAATGATCGCACTTGTAAGAGACCGATCCCCTAGGGCGGTACACAAGAATTTTCGGGGTGCGAAGCGAATTGAATTTAATGTCGAACTGCTGAGACAGGAGATTGATGTGCTGGACAGACACCAGGACAATCGAAAATTCGACTCGAGTCGCTGGAAATACGCCAAGGATCAGTTGTTTACGGAAACTGGAGACAAGTGTGCGTACTGCGAAGCTCACACGCGGGCGGTTGCCCACGGAGATGTCGAACACTATCGGCCCAAAAGTGATTACTGGTGGCTTGCCTACTGCTATGAAAATTATCTGGTTTCCTGCGCGGTCTGTAATCAAATTCACAAAAAGGACAAGTTTCCGATTCAGGGTCTGGCGATGAGGGGGCCAGACCCTGAGGCTTTTAGGAAAAGGATTCCCGCTTTTGCAGCCAACCTTAATCCAGACCCCTTACAAGAATCGGCCGGACTTGGTTATAACGATTTCAAGCAAGTTTGCGATCAAGAGGGGGCGCTCTTGTTAAACCCGTATTATCACGATCCGGAGGCTTTCATTGCCTACTCGGCGGATGACTTGCTTCAGGAGGTAGCCGTAACTGCCGCAACCGAAGAGGCGCGCCCGGTCGTGGAGGCTTCGGTGGTCATCTATGGTTTGAATAGGACAGAACTTCTCAGTCTAAGATATTATGTCTTCAGCATTTATGATACATTATGGCTCACCCTGAAGGATCCCGGAATCAGCAATGCGACCCGCCGGAGAGCTGAGGATGAAATAGGGCGAATGACCCATTCTTCCTCTCAGTTTGCGGGCATGGTCAGGTACTTCGAGCGTATTAGGGGAAATAGTTGAAATGGCTGTGCAAAGCAAGAATTTTCTCCTTTTCCCAGGTTTGAAAGTTACTAGGTTCGCTACGCAAAACGTCCCACGCCTCGTTCATCAGCTTAGACATAGAGAAACTGAGTTTTTCAACTTGCTCGGGATAAGGGGAAAAACCTAAATTCTGACACCCCTGATAGACATTAAAGGCTAAATGCTGAAGTATCACATCAGGAAAAACGAGTTGGTAGTGGTTAGGCTCTGTATAAATGGGGAGGCTTAGTAGACCATTCCAGGAATCCAGGATCAAATCAGCTTCATCTCCCATTTCCATTACTCGGAGCATTTCATTTATCGCCCTCATTCGGGATTCATGGGATGGATGAGTTGGTTTATCAATATTATAAATATCTTTTGGCGGGTCCGATGAGGCAATTTTAAGGTTAGTCCATGCGTAGGCTGGACCCACGAAATAAATGGCCAGCATGTCACATGTGAACTCAATTAGCCACGTTTTTTTCCAAAGTGACATCCACTTGGGTAGGAGTTCCAACAGTTCTTGGGATCTTCTTGTGTTATCCTCGACTTCAATCATCTCCTTCTGAAAGACTTCACTAATATCCTGTGAGATGTTTCCGACAATCCAATTGTTGTCCGAATTAAAATCAAATACGAAATGCCCGATCTCATGAGCAAGGTCAGGTAAGCTAGTTAGATGCCATTCTTCCCCGTTAGGCACTCCTATAAGCTTACATCCCACGTCAGCCCAGAAATAATCTCTGTTTGACCTTATGGTCGCCACCATAATTGACGACATGCTGACCTTGAATTGGTTTTGTGTCAAATCTCTGATGAGGTCTGAGAAGTACTGGCCGGTGTTATCAAATTTTACCAGCACCTGGACACGATCATGCTCGATAGCATTCAACTTCTCACAAAGTCTTTGATATTTGATGTAGATATTAGGATTCGTCAGAGAATTCGGACTCTTCTCGCTCCCCAGCAATCCGTTTATTTCCAGCTTGAGCTCTCTGAGATATCCGTCAGTTTCCAATTGGAATACACGGTTTACTCCCGGATGAAGTCTGTCCATTGTAATTGAACTACGCATCCTCTCTATCCGGGGTAGTAACTCTTCCAAGAGTGTGAATATCATTAAAACCGACTCATTCTAAGTTCCTGAGAAAGTTCGCTCCGCTTTTCGGCCACAAGGAACAAAAACAAATCCAATGCATTCAAGTCTTTCAAATCAAGACCTTCTTGATTTGAAAGTTTTTTTTGCAAGTCCGACAAAACATTCGTATCCAGCTTCCCAAAGATATTTTCCTTCCGGTATTCAGATTTCAGGAAAGAACCGATCAAAATCCCAATGTAGTCACGGGCGCGCTCTGAATGCCGGCTTACCCTAAGCGGATCGTAAATTTCAGGAGAGTCCGAAACAAGGTATTCCTCTTTCAGTGTAAGGATGGCTTCATTCAAATCCTCAACGGCTTCAGCCCACATATGGTGCTGATTTGACAATTGGTTTACGTAACTCATACTTCCGCTCTGTTTCTGTGAAACGCATTTTGCCTCGGGAACTTAACTCTAACGTTACTTTCCGAAGCTTCTGCTTTGTTCAACTCTTTGCTTAAAATTTTATCTATCCTACCTTGAGCATAACCGAAAGGTTGTAGGTAGTCGTCCAAAAGCTTAATGCTTATTGGCAATCCGTTGGACCGATCCGGGGCTGAAAATGCCAGCAGGCATTGTCCGAAAATGTCTTCAATTATTTTTTCGAAGGACATATTTCCACGGTAGTCGACCAGCGTGAGGTGCAGGGGTTTGGCTGATCCACGAATCTTGAACGGGTATCCTGTCGGAAACAGAAACGCTTGCTCCTGATTCCTGCCCATTATCCGGTAAGTTCCAGCCAGCGGTAGCCCCAGGTTTCTGTGAGCGCTGTCGCGATTCCCAACCCGGAGGGGAATTTGACTCTGCTTATGCAAATCCACCACAGCGCATGGCAGATCAGCGTTATCAATTACGCCTTCGGTATGCAGCCTTTCAACCGTACGAAGCAGTGCGCTCCACTCCCCTTCGTGGCTTTTCCCATCCCGTACGATAACTATGCTGTTCGGAGTGGGGCAATAGCGGGGTATCTGCCTTCTTAGAACAGGGTAGATTAGCTCGAATATTTGGGATTCTGTTAGCTTTTCTGCCCTCGACTTGGAAGGGGGTCTCGCTATGTGGGTGTGTCTAATCTTTATCTCTTCGCCTTTCCCGTAAAAGAAGCAAGCCGCCAGTGATTGCTGATGCACGTCAATTCCAATGTACATGTCATAGTTGGGGGCGTCTTTCAGAGCGTAGGGATAGCACTCGTTTATCTTCAAGTACTCCATTGCCAGATTGAAAAGGTAGGGATTGAATTTGCGACGAGAATCACTATCGACAAAATCGTATTTGCCAGCCCCTTTATTTTCGAAGAATCCGTTGAGTTTGAACCCGCTCGCACACTGGAAGGTGATACTATCCTTGAATTTGTACTTCAAGAAATCGTGAAAGGCACCGATGCGTGGATCGTCTTCACGCCAGTTGGGCAGAATGGCAAGCGCGTAGCCCGAAGAAACCCCCGAGTCGCTCAGGTTTCGTTCAATTCCGTCGATGATATCCGTTACCGACTCCTTATCCGTTTGATAGAAAACCACTTTCCTGAAAGAAGGAAAGTTTTGACACAGCTTTTTCGTCTCCGCTTCAAACAAACTTTGAAAACGAGACTGTAGTCCTTTGGGAAAACTGGTACCCTGGGGTACGAGCAAGCACTGCATGCTGTCTATGTGGTCTTTTTTTAGCACCCCTACAGACAGAAGGCTGCGTTTCCGATCCAAAGAGTAGTCGGCGTTCAGTATCTCCTGGCCATTCCGTATCTTCAACCCATTCACAATTCTCCCCCCGCCGAACTGTAGGTCTTTAAGTGGAAAAGCTGGCAGGTTTGAATCCAGGGGTAATTGAGATATTTCGAGCGGGCGTCCATTGAAATTTAGGTTCTGAAACTTAGCCAAATTCTCACTTTGGATAATCTGGAATCGTTTGTCTGTCTCCTTGATGGTCGCGCTGTGCAGCTTTCCCACCTGCCGGTCACCAGGACCGTACATTCTGCGAATCAGAGAAATCGGGACAGACCGGAGTTCCATCTCCTTACCTGGATACTTGAAGTAAGCCACAGGGTCGCTCTTACTGATTTTGTCCGCAAGACAGGTCGCGTGCCCTTTGGTCACTCTCAGCAGATAATCATACAATGAGACCATTGATCTGGGCCCCGTGGCCGGATCAATTATGAGTTCACTGCCAGCCGTTTTGTCTGAAAAGGCAAATACTTCTATTGGAAACCAATCGTCACCCATTTCATAAAGGAATCGCGTTCCGTAATTCAGGTTAGGCCGCTTTCCTAACAGATCCTTTTCAATGGATTTGACATTCCTTTCTTTAGCATAGTGACTCAGGTAGTTTCTATCGACGTATCGGTGAGTGCTGTCAAGCACCAGAAATAATTTTTCCTTTCCATCGGGTGCCAACCTGAATTTGAAACCCGGCAATAGGTCAACGCCTCCGTTACCTAGATTGTTTGAAGGGTTTTTGACAAAAAAACGGCCGCTGCTGTCTTCAAAGATTTTGCCCTTCCGCTTCAACTTTTGCCGGATTGAGAAATCCAGCCACTTGCTAATTATGTTAAACTCCTGGCTGTCACAATCCAGAAAACTGACCTGGCGTATTTCCGATCCGGGTGCGAGTCGCACAGGTGCGGGCTTGGAGTTGAGCAAGAAAGAATCAAAGCTTGAATCGGAAGGTATGGCGATGTACTGCCTTCCACCTTCCCGGAACAAGCAGGCCGGGCCACTAATTCGAGAACTCACCTGACGTTCGGCTTTTTTCAGTTCTCTATGGTAGAGGCCATCCAGCCCTTCAATGCGCTTGATATCTACTGCGACCAGCTTGAAGTCGAACTTGTAATCAGATAAGTTGAGCAGCTCGAATGAATTCTCGGTAGTTGGCTGGGTTGAAACTTTCATGGCTATTTTCAATTAAATAATTACACAAATGTCGGAAAGAGCAGGATTGGCACGCATAGTCGCTTTCTGTAAAAGCGTATTCGTTCAGAGGTATGTCTTGCCAAGAGCGTCCTTTTTGGAAAAACTCCATATCTCTACTGGTTTTACTCACATAGTCCACGTGACTGCCATAAGTAGACTTGTCGAAGACATGCTCTCTGGCGTAACCACTGAGCAAGTTGACCTCATGCAGAACTATTTTGCGCTTTTCCAAGTCGTACATCCAGGTGTCCTCGCCAGCTTCCGCTTTCTCCCTGTATACCTTCGTCCGAGCCCGATACACGACCATGCCAATTACGCCTAGTTGGCGACTGTAATCGCTGTTTTTCCCTTCCGACACTTTCCAGTCTATGACGTGCAGGCTTGAACGGCACCAAAACATCAGATCAATTTGGGGGCCAACGCTCGTGTCCCCAATGCTTGTCCAGCGATTATTCAAGTCAGTGGACACCCAATTGGCCTCTTTCAATAGATCCACCAGAGAACTTCCATCCGCAAGCTTCATCTGGCCAACGTTACGGATCGACTCCCGTACTTTCCGCACTACCTCTTCCAGATCTTTCTTTTCAAAAGGAGAGCCGTTTTCGTGAACATCCAGGACACGGTAGGCATCGCCGCTGCCGCTCTCTGTGGTGCCTCTGTACGATCCGTCTTTCGAGAAATGCCACTGTCTGTTGAGGAGGTCGAGCGCATGAGCTTCAGTTAATTGAATATCTGGGTCTAAACCATCCTTATAGGCAGGAACAATTTTATCGGTCATAATCCTATCCACCACGTGTCCGGCCCACATCTCCAAATTCACGGCTTTCTTAAGCCAGTAAGCCTGCTTGGCAATCATAGGGCTGCTCGGGTGGTTTTTAGCAAGAACATGCCCGAAATAGTACTTCCGCTGGCACACCCTAAAGGCGGTTATCGCGCTTAGCGACCATGTAGATGACATAGTTGACACATAATTTTAATTTCCCCAGATTTCTTCGAGCCTGTTGAGGTAAAGCTTTACTGCCTCCTCGTTCTCAAACAGATTTATTCCCTCGCTCTTTCCTTCCGACAAATCGAAAGGGTCACGGCCGGACTTCCGTTTGAAAGCCAGCGACGGGGCTTCGACGCTGAGCGAGAGCTGCGTTCGAAAAATGTGGGTGTTGTACAACACAGCCTCTTTTGCTTTCGAGAGCGGGACGTCCAGGAGGTGGAGGAGTTTTCTGAATAGCACGACCGGGACATTGGTAACCGCCACAGAGTCCGCAAGCAAGCCATTGAGGATTTTTTCAGGCACTAAAGACTTCTGGCTGGCTTGAGAGATAGTGAGGCTCTTGGCCTCGACCGCTTCCCGAATGACCGAACCTAGCGTGTTGCGAAGGCTTGCATTCAGTTGTCGAATCATTTCCTGCTCCTTCTCCGAGGAGAATCCAGACGTATAACCAGTTTCCATGAACTCTCCGGCAAGGCTGTACAGTCTGTCATCGGAAGAGACAAAATCGAGCAGCCTAATGGCTTCGTTTATAGGATTCTTTACTTGTTCCATGATTATTGGTTGAATAACTTGATGAGTTTCTGCTCGGCTCTGAAGCGCTTGACATTCAGGTGTGAGTTGTCTATTTTAAGCATTCGGGCCATTTCTTCGTAACTATAACCTCGCGCTCTCAGTAGTAACAAGTCCCGTTCGAGGGGATCCAGCATTTGGAGGCACTCCTCCAATTTTTCCAAATTGGTACTTTCACCCTCGTCCGCATCGTAAAAATCAGTAATAGCACTGATGAGCTTTTCCGTGTTTACTTCAGAGTCTTCGTCAGCGATCTCTGCCGCTGTTGTTTCGGTAATGCTTTCCCATTTGATCTCTCTTGCAAATCGATTCTTCCGGTGATGCTGCCTTAGAAAATTGAGGAAGAACTTAAATACTAAGCGATCGAAGTGAGCTTGATCTTTGAATTCATAGCGTGGCAGCTTAAGCACAAGTGCTTCAAGGGTCTGGTACACGACATCCCAAGCAGAATCCTCATCCAACTCCCATTTGGAGATGGCGTAACCGCGCATCTGATTAGCGTACTGTCGGTACAAAGCTTCAATACCGAGCGAGTCTCGCTCACATATATGGGAGAGTATATCGGAATATGCTATTTTATCGTCCATTCATATATAGTAATGCATCTTCGTTACCAGAATTACACTCCAAAGTAGGGAGAAAGAGATGAAAACCGCTTACAGGCAAGTTGGTGCCAATTATAAAAGGCTTATAATTAATGAGTTGAGCGAGGAAAGGGATTTTTATATTTTTTTTGGTACAAGGTTCGTTACTGGTAGAACCGCAACTACGGTGCAGGATTAGGTCATTTAGGTTGCTATTAGTGAAGGGCCAAGTTCTGAATATCCCTGAAAACTTGGGTATCAGTAATAGCCTTTAAAAGCCCGCTTTTTCTGAATTCCAAATTTATTCAGTGTTACTCCTCAGCATGTCGTTGAACCAACGGCAAGGAGACATCGGTAGCTGCCAGGCGATATTCTAAATTCGTCATCCGATAATAAGAGTCGGATAATAAGAGAGCAAAACTACGCTAGCATAGCCTGCCGATTCAAAGCGGATGAATTTCGGGTACCCAAGATTGGAGAATTTTCGGTGGTGCAAGTATGTCTGCTTTGGCATCGGATCAATGAAGTAGCAAACTAGGGCACTGATCGGTCTTAAAATGTTACACTTAGACGGATCGTTTTAAGGCAACGCTCCTGTATAGCGCCAACGGCTTGGGAATTTCACGTCGGCGGATACTAACTCGCCCAAAAGTGGCTCAAAGATCGCAAAAGGCGAGCGCTGAGTTTCGAGGACATTCTGGTTCTTGAGAAGATCGGGGTTCGAATCCCTCAGCGCCCACAAAACCCGCTAAATCATACGATTTAGCGGATTTTTTATATGCAATTGTATACAAATGGCCAAATTTAACACCAACTGAATGGTGTCAAATTTAAATAGTAGCCAGGCTTTGCCTCCTTCCTTTTGGCATAGTAGTACTATCTGTCCATTTATAGATATAACAGAAGAAGATTTCTGCCGACTCTAATCTGCTCGTCAGTTGGAACAGGAATGGTACTCAAAAAAACGAAAGGCACCGCCTTTCTCTAATAGGTTTATCTAAGCGTCGAGTCCTCCCAGAAACCCCTCACAGACGCTTTAAAGTCATATCTTTATACAAATTCAAGATAATAGTTACTTATACAAGCAAGTGATATTCAATTCAGGAGTCTATATTCTGTTTTGAAAGAAAGATGCATGTGGAGCACTTCAATTTATTGATTGCAATCAATCTTTTCTTCAAGTTAGCTCAGAATACTGTTATGATATAGAGGATAGCTATGAGATTCAGTTGCTGAAATCATGCGAAAGTTCTGCATTCTCGTACTTAATGCATGTCATACAACCTATCTGCAACTATAAGCTTTCCATGTTAAGCCCGTTCTGGATAGATTGCAATGGTGTTGGAGTGGTTATGAATAGCTGCCAGTTTGTGCTGACATCATAAATGGTGTATTACATGGGCATACTTGTTGTCAGTAACATTTATCAAGGCTAAGCTAAGTCCTTCATTCTGCTAAATTCGGGATTCCTTCCAGCTCCGCCACGCAGCTTCTGACTTACAAAAGCAGAAGCAAAATCCTCTAATTGATATTGCGATTTACTATAAAAGCTACCGCCAGATGACTTTTTATTCGGCTTTCAACATTTTTGACTTATCTCGTCAAGACCGACAAAAGCTTAAAATGATGCAACATTACCTAAGGAATACTGTACGAAAAACCCGAGAATTCCGTCAATTGCTTCTACAGAAGGCAGCGGCATCGCTTGATATTGATGTCGGATTGCTTAGCAATATTGAACGGAATGAACGACGCGCTACCCATGAGCAAATTAAGCTTTTCGCCGAGTATTACAGCCTGGGCTATGATGTGTAATTGACCATGTGGCTGAGTGAGAAGATCATCAGCGAACTAAAAGACGAAACAGTTGTAGCTAAGAAGGTCTTTATAGCCGTTGAAAGTGAAATCTTCAAATAGTAATTTTTTCATCAAAACATATCCAGTATTGGTTTTCATTACCGATCATAAGTTGAAATCATTGCAAACCTAAATTATAGATTAAACATTATTTAGTCCGATCTGACCCCTCGTCTCCTAAACATCCTCAATGCAGATATCCACAGACTCACCAAATGATGCACAAAACCAGGCAATCGACACGATTGACTTTATATAATCATCTAAACATTAGATAGTTATCACTTTTATACTGTGGATATTTTCCAAATATATTAGTTGCCCGTTAATACCTACAATCATTTAAGCGAAGAGCAGCATCTCTCTTGTCTAAAAATTATTCAGAGATCTGATATCCCAAGAAATGTTTTTCACTTCACTCTTAGAAGCCTAACATCTAGCTAAGGTGATGCTTCCAGAGAATTTCATGGCATTTTTAGGGGAATAGGGCATTTAATTGTATTTTTCCAAAATTGCTGAAATCCTAAAAATCTGTTGACATCCTATCCTTATGGCCCAAATCCAAACAGCAATCGATACGTCTTTGATTAGGGATAACCGCAAAGGCGGGACTCGCGGCTCGGTGGGAGATTTTTTGGCTGAACATATCGAACCATACGCCGACTTATCGATCGTTTCGGCTTACTTCACCATTTATGCATATCACCATCTCAAGAGCCGATTAAAACAAATTGACCATCTAAGGTTTCTGTTTGGTGAACCCAATTTCATCCTCGACCGTGATAAAGAGCCAAAGATTTATCGAATCGAAAAGGACGCGTTGAGTATTCGTAATAAACTAAACCAGAAAGCCGTAGCTCGTGAATGCTACGACTGGATTCAGGAAAAAGTGGAAATCCGCTCGATGGTGAAACCCAATTTCCTGCACGGTAAGATGTACCACGTCCAAAACGCCAGCGGCGTCCGCCACGCCATTTCCGGCAGTTCCAATTTCACCGCAAATGGCCTGGGCTTCGGCAACCAGCCAAACATCGAGCTGAACATGGTTGTAGATAGTGATCGCGACAAGCGCGACTTGAAGGCCTGGTTCGATGAATTGTGGAACGACGATACCGGGCTGGTACGGGATGTCAAGGAGGAGGTGATGAAGTACCTTAAAATGCTCTACCGCGAAACTGACCCCGAGTTCGTGTACCTCAAAACCCTCTATCATGTTTTCCAGAATTACCTGGAAGAGCAGGGAAAAGGCGGGCTGCTCAATGAGCGGACGGGCTTTTTTCAGAGTGAGGTGTGGGGAAAACTCTATTTATTTCAGCAAGACGGAGTAAAAGGCGTCATCAATAAGCTTCTCAAACACGGCGGTTGCGTTTTGGCCGACAGCGTGGGGCTGGGCAAAACCTTCGAGGCGCTGGCGGTCATAAAGTACTTCGAGCTGCTCAACGACCGGGTGTTGGTGCTTTGCCCGAAAAAACTGAGCGAAAACTGGACGGTGTATCAAGCCAGCCAGAATTCGTCGCTCAATCCATTCCAGCGTGATCGTTTCAATTACACTGTACTGTACCATACTGACTTGGGACGAAAAGGTGGCGTATCCGGGGCCAACGGCATCGCGCTCGATTCGTTCAACTGGGGCGCATTCGACCTGGTAGTGATCGATGAATCGCATAATTTCCGCAACAATACCGTCGGTAAGTACGATGACGAAGGAAACCTCATCAAAAGCCGCTACCAGCGGCTGATGGACGACATCATCAATGCGGGCGTCGAAACCCGGGTGTTGCTGCTGTCGGCTACGCCCGTCAACAACACGCTGAAAGACCTGCGCAACCAGATTTACTTCGTCACGGGCGGCAGTGATACGGCCCTGGCCGACACCACCGGGGTGCGCAACATCGCCAGTACCATCACGGCCGCTCAGAAGCAGTTCAACGATTGGGCCGATGTACGCCGCAATCCTGACCGCAGCGTGGCCGGGCTGCTGGAGCGGCTGGACAGCGGCTTTTTCAAACTCCTCGACGAACTGACCATCGCTCGCTCGCGGCGGCACATCGAGAAATTCTACGACATGCACCGCATCGGCAAGTTCCCCGAGCGGCGCAAGCCCGTGTCGGTCTATCCCGACATGGACGTGCAGAACCGTTTTCGCTCCTATGATTCGCTCAACCGCGAAATATCAGGTTATAAACTCAGTCTCTTTAACCCGTCGGCGTACCTAATGGAAGAACACCGCGCTAAGTACGTCGAGCGCTATCAAAACCAGCGCACGGCCAATTTTTCCCAGGAAACCCGT
This sequence comes from Salmonirosea aquatica, assembly GCF_009296315.1. Classification (NCBI taxonomy): domain Bacteria; kingdom Pseudomonadati; phylum Bacteroidota; class Cytophagia; order Cytophagales; family Spirosomataceae; genus Salmonirosea; species Salmonirosea aquatica. The sequence continues at coordinate 20,589 of NZ_WHLY01000001.1, read as the reverse complement.
GAGCATTTCCTGATCGGCATGATGAAAGTAGGCTTCCTCAAGCGACTTGAAAGTTCGGTACAGTCGTTCGAGCTATCGATGGAGCGGACAATCGGAAAAATTGAAAAGCTGGAACAGAAAATTAAAAACTACCTCGCTAACCCGCTCTCGGAACGGGAGCTCGACACCGAGGAACTCAACGTTGAGGATGACGATGAGGAAGTAGCCGCTATCGAGGAAGCTTACCTGGTGGGCGGCAAACGGAAGTTCGAGCTGGCCCACCTGAATCTGGAAGCCTGGCAAAAAGACCTGAGGGAGGACAAAGACCGGATGCTCTCGCTCTTCCACGACGCCGAGGTCATCACGCCCGAACGCGACGCTAAACTGCAGACGCTCAAAGGACTGATTGCCGATAAGGTACGGCAGCCGCTCAACGAGGGCAACCGCAAAGTGATCGTCTTTACGGCCTTTGCCGACACGGCCAGCTACCTCTACGACAACCTATACGGCTGGGCCAAAACCGAACTGGGCATCGAATCGGCGCTGGTGACGGGCACGGGCGGCAACCGCAGCACGTTCCAGCCCAAGGGGTTTGCCCGGCAAACCGATTTCAACGCCATCCTCACCAACTTCTCGCCCCGCGCCAAACAGCGTGAACTGATGCGCGGCATGCCCCAAACCGGCGAACTGGATCTGCTCGTAGCCACCGACTGCATCTCCGAAGGGCAGAACCTGCAGGACTGCGATTACCTCGTCAACTACGACATTCACTGGAACCCCGTTCGCATCATCCAGCGCTTCGGGCGCATTGATCGCCTCGGCAGCCGCAACGCCGCCATTCAACTTGTTAATTTCTGGCCCACCCGCGACCTCGACCAGTACATCAACCTCCAGAACCGCGTGGAAGCCCGCATGGCGCTGGTGGACATTACCGCTACGGGCGAGGACAACCTGCTGGACAACGGCCAGATCGAGGATTTGGTCACCCAAGACCTCAAATTCCGCGACCGCCAGTTGAAGCGTCTGCAGGATGAAGTACTCGACCTGGAAGATCTCGAAGAGGGAGGCGTGTCGCTGACCGATTTCTCCCTTGACGATTTCCGGGTGGAACTCGCCCGTTTCATTGAGTCGCGCAAGAAGGAACTTGAATTGGCCCCGCTTGGCCTGTACGCCGTGGTGCCCTCGCCCGTGGGCCGCCACGCCGACCACGCGGATTACGGCCAGCTCAAAATCGCCGAAAACGAACTCATTCGGCCCGGCGTACTCTACTGCCTCCGCCAGCGGGAGCCGGACGCCCAACCAGGCGAGACCAAGCCCTCAGACAACGAGCGCGTGAACCCGCTCCACCCCTACTACCTCAGCTATGTCTATGAGACGGGCGAGGTAAAGTTCAGCTACGTGAGCGCCAAGCAGGTGTTGGAGGTGTTCCGGCTGCTGTGCCAGGGGCGGACGGCAGCCTACGATAAACTGTGTGACATTTTCAATCAGGAGACGGATGGCGGGAAAGAAATGGGTCAGTATTCGGAGTTGTTGAGGGCGTCAACTGATTCGGCCACGAAAAAATTTAATCAGCGGGCCAATCAAAGTTTAATGAACGGACGGGGGGGGATCTTGATTCCTGAAAAAGACAGAGTATCTTCCCAAGAAGATTTTGAATTGATAACATGGTTAGTGATAAAGTAAAAGGTTCGGTTGGCGATATGAAAAAGAACCTCCAAAATGCTATCAAGCACTTTGGGGATGGTAATCTGTTCGAAAACGCTATCAATCTATTTCAGGTACTGGGGTACAATACTGAACGTCGAAGTCCGCTTTTACGACCGACGTTTGCGGAACTGAATGATGCTTTCGGCGTGGGAGAACGCATGAACCTGGACAGGGCGCAAGTAGCCGACTGGATGGAAGTGCATCTGCTTTTTCAGTTGACCGAAGCCGAAATGAATCGCCAGATGGGACTGTTCGACGCAGGACGCCTGAACGACACCATCATAGAAGCCTACCTATTTTTTGCCATTGAATTAAAATCCGAGCAAACGTATTCCCGAACCAAACTAGCCGACATTACCCGAGAATTGAACCGGGCCTTTCCCATGCCCGTAATGGTGCTTTTTCGCTGTGGCGACACGCTTTCCTTGTCTGTCATCAAAAGGAGGCTGAACAAGCGGGACGCCGACAGCGACGTACTTGAAAAAGTCACTATAATCAAAGATATTCGCATTTCTCACCCTCATCGCGCTCACATCGAGGTACTTTACGATTTGAGTCTGCCAAAGATCAAGGCGGACTATGGGGTAAAAAACTTCGTGGAGCTACACAATGCCTGGCAGAAAACGCTCGATAGTTCCGAATTAAATAAACGCTTTTACCGCGAACTGGCCAATTGGTACTTCTGGGCCATTCAGGAAGTAGAGTACCCTGACGATGACGGGTCGAAGCGCGAGGTTCGCAACGCGCAGAATGTAATTCGGCTTCTGACGAGACTCATTTTTGTTTGGTTCCTCAAAGAGAAAACGGTCGCGGGCGAACCGCTCATCCCGGATGAACTGTTTGATTATACCCGTTTGCGCAAGGTTCTCAACTTTTCCGACAAAACAGGCAGCACCTACTACAAAGCGATTCTGCAAAACCTGTTTTTTGCTACGCTTAATACCGAAATGGAGAAAGACAAGTCCGGCTCCCGGACTTTTGTGAAGCGGCAAAACGGCATTCAAACCTACTACCGCTACAAAAGATTTTTCAAAGACGAAAGTCAGGCGCTGGACTTGTTTGAAAACATTCCTTTCCTGAACGGGGGACTTTTTGAAAATCTCGACAATGATACGGACGACCCCAATGTGAAGATTCGGGTCGATTGCTTCTCTAACCGCATCGACCATGAGGAACGGTTGAAGGTACCCGACCACTTGTTTTTCCATCCCGAAGGCAAAGATGAAGAAATCGAAGTTGACCTCAACGAGGTGTACGGCACTAAGGGCAAACGCTACAAAGTCCGGCCGCTCATCGACTTGCTGCACAAGTACAAGTTTACGATTGACGAAAACACACCCATCGAAGAGGAAATAGCCCTCGATCCTGAACTACTCGGAAAGGTGTTTGAAAATCTGCTGGCTTCTTACGTGCCGGAGACGCAATCCACGGCCCGCAAGCTCACCGGCTCATTCTACACGCCCCGCGAAATCGTGGATTACATGGTGGACGAAAGTCTGACCGCCCACCTAGATAACGCTCTGGCAAAAGAGCATCCAGAAGCTCAGAATATTCGCCCCCGGCTACGCGATTTGTTTGCCTATACCAGCGACCACCATCAATTTCACGACCGTGAGGTATCAACGCTCATCGGTGCGCTCGATGCCTGCAAAATTCTGGACCCGGCCTGTGGCTCCGGGGCTTTTTCCCTGGGCATATTGCACAAAATGGTGTTCCTGTTGCGGAAACTCGACCCGCACAACGAACGCTGGAAGCAAAAGCAGATCGAAAAAGTGCGCGAACTGACCGACGCCACGCTACACGAACCGTTGATTGAGGACATCGAACGCGCCTTTGCCAACAATGAACTCGACTATGGCCGCAAGCTTTACCTGATCGAGAACTGCCTGTATGGCCTCGACATCCAACCTATCGCCGTGCAGATTACCAAACTGCGCTGTTTCATTTCGCTGATCGTGGATCAGCGCGTAACGCACGCCCAACCCAACCTTGGAATTCGGCCGTTGCCCAACCTGGAATTGAAATTTGTGGCCGCTGACTCGCTGTATATGATTGAAACGGCTGGTAGTCAATTGTCGATTCAGAATGTGGCGCTTGTGGATCGAATCGAGCAAAAGCAAAGCGAGTTGAAAAACGTGCGGGCTCGGTACTTCAATGCGCGCACGCCGGCCACGAAGCAAAAGTACCGCGCCCTGGATTTTGAACTCAGGCACGAATTGGTCGCGCTGTACGAAGCGGTCGGCTGGGATCACGAAATCGCCGAGCGGCTGGTGAGGTGGGATCCCTTCGATCAGAACCAACACGCGGCGTTTTTCCGCGCCGACTGGATGTTCAACCTCACTGGTATCGCCAAGCGCATCGGAAAGGCCGACGAGTTTGGTTACTTTGACATCGTGCTGGCAAATCCGCCCTACGTGCGGCAGGAATCGTTAGGCGACATCAAGCCGTGGTTGAAAGCACAGTATCCCGACATCTATTCGGGTATGGCCGATCTCTACGTGTATTTCGTAAGGCTAGGCATCCGGCTGCTCAAACCTGGCGGTACGCTCACCTACATCCTGCCCAACCACTGGCTGCGCACCAACTACGGCGAAAACCTGCGCCGTTTTCTAAAAACCAAACGCATCGACGCCCTCATCAACTTCGGCGATTTGCCCGTGTTTTCGGAGGCTACTACCTACTCTTGCATCCTGTCGGTGCAGGAGCGACCAGCCACCAAATCGTTGGGGGCATTGGAAGTTGACACGCTCGATTTTCCCAAGGGATTGAGCGCTTACTTCAACGAAAACCTTTTTGACGTACCCACCGATTCGCTGGCTGACGACGACATTTGGAAAATAGTCGATGCCGATACGCTTCGGCTGCTTGGTCAGATGAATGCGGTAGGGGTTCCCTTGAAACAGTATGTCAGGGATGCATATTATGGCATAAAATCAGGTTTGACTGAGGCTTTTTCGCCTGAACCAAGCATTGGCTTATCTCTACTCGCGGATGACCCGACCCATGAAATAATCAAACTAATGCTCATGGGGCGTGATATAAAGCGTTACGACACTCCTATCCCTGATCGATATTTGATTAGGTTTGAAAAGGGCGTCACTAATCGTGAACGCAAGAAAATGCCCCCCGAAAAATGGCTGGCTGAAACTTATCCGCGTATATACGAGCATTTGCTCCCCTACAAAAAAAGGGCAACTAAGCGGTACGATCAGGGAGACTATTGGTGGGAGTTGCGAGCTTGTGACTATTACAAAGTATTCGATGAACCCAAAATCATGTATCAAAAATTTCAGGTAACACCTTGCTTCATTCTGGATGAAACAGGCTTATACTGCAATGATTCCATGTGGGTCATTCCCAAAGCGGATAAAGTACTACTGGGCATCCTGAATTCAAAAATAGGCTGGTTCCTGATCAGCAACTACTGTATCAGAATTCAAAACGGGCATCAATTGCTGTTCAAAAACCTGGGCCGCATTCCCATAGCGGAGGCCAACGACTGGCAACGGCCTATTATCGAGCGCTACGTAAGTGCTGTCATCGCCGCCAAACGTCACGGCATCGACATCACCCTTACCGAACAACTGCTGGACGCTATGGTATTCGAATTGTATTTTCCGGTGGAGGTACAGACAGAAGGCTGCGAAGTGATAGAATGGGCAGGAAAAGTAACGGAATATCAACAAAGCACCAATAACGACACCCAGGAGGAATGGCAGGTATGGATTGACATGGTCAATAACCCTAAGTCCGAACTACGCAACCGGGTCATCGCTCAGGCGCATACAGTAGAGCCAGTGCGGAAAATTCTTAGCGCCGTGGGTAAAAAGTAAGTGTTAGGCTCCCTCTATTCCTATGAAAATCAAAAGATTATTTATACAAAATTTTAAAGCTTTCGGTCCAGAACAAGTATTAGACTTTGAGTCAAAGAATATACTTATTTATGGAAATAATGGATCTGGTAAATCAAGCATTTATGCTGCTCTACATACCTTTATGCAAAGCAGCATTATCGGCAAATATTGGGAGAAGTATTTCGATTCTACCCACGATGAAAACTTATTAAACCGATATATTTCTGAAACAGAATTTCCACCATTTATTCAGGTTGAGCTTGACGATGCTTTCAATAGTCTTTATGAACTAAATCCCAATAGAGAACATAATTTAGGATATAGGCCCGATGATCCTAATGATTCTAAGATTCGGTTGGCTAATTTGGCCTCTGATTTCATGAACTATCGATTATTATCAAATTTCTTTCATTTCCGTAACTCCGAAGATGCCAATGTATGGCCTATTTTTGAAAAGGAAATCCTAATGTACTGGCAAATTGACGCCACGAGTGCCAGCGCTCCTACTTTTGAAGATGAATTGAAAAGCATTCGCAAAGAACTCGAAGCTCTGAAGGACAGGCGGGGGCTTATACGACGCACTGGGCGGAGGGGCAATGATTACAGCGCATTGCTCGAAAAAATAGAAAATTTCAATCGGCGATTTGCTGACGAGTTCCGCCGACTGTTACCTGACATTGAACCCTTATTGGGCATATTTTTAGATGCAAGCGAACTCTATAAGCCTGTTTTGGAACCTATTAGAATATTAGAGATTAGCGATGAAGACCCTTATGCCTGGAAAGAATCGATCATCAACCTCACCCTTGAATGTGACAAGACACTGACTTCCCGAGTCCCCAAGCCGCAGTCGTTTTTAAATGAAGCAAGATTAACAGCCCTGGCCCTGTCAATTCGTCTGGCCATGGTCGGACAGAAATTCAAAGGAATTCCAGGCCGCGATGACCTGCGGATTCTAGTACTGGACGATCTGCTTATCAGCCTTGATATGTCCAACCGGATGAAAGTGATCAAATACCTACGGGAGAACGAGGATTTCCAAAACTATCAGCTAATCATTCTGACGCATGACAAGGGATTCTACAATATTCTACGCAATAGCTTGGCAGCTGATGCGGGGAGTTGGAAATGGTTTGAACTGTACGAACAAGCTCATTTGTTTGATGGCGAAGGCCGTTTTGTAAATCCCCTGTCCCTGGAAACAAAAGATTCGCTGAAGAAGGCACGAGAATTTTTAGATGCCAATGATTTTGAAGCTTGCGCACTCTACCTACGCAAAAAAACAGAGGAATTGTTAAGGATCTTCTTTGACCCTACTTTGATGGAGTTGACGCGATTTACTGTTTTCAAAGAATTGGTCATTACTTTGGGTAGCGTTAAAAGAGAAGTTCACCAGCAATTGATAGAAAGATTCAAAAGGGTTTTATTGAATGATTTTGTTTCAGAAGAACGATTAGAAAATCTCAAATCACTAGCCCTAACAGCAGAATCTGGTGCGGACGATGAAAGACACAGAGAAATAGGGCAAGCTAATTCCTATAAGAACGATGTATTCAACTACCTAATCGAGCACTACAAAAACGACAAAGAGGCAGCTGAAAAATTAGTTGAGTCTGCAAACAAGTTAAACGAAATTCGGGGACGAGTCCTGAACCTTGGGGCACATTATGGCGATGAAGCTTTATATCGGGCAGAATTAGAGGAAGCGTATAATGCTGTAAAGGACTTCGAGACAGGAGTAAAAAGAGGCTAAGATCTTACTTTCAACGAGAAATGTAGTAAAACAGCCATGCTAAGCCCCATTTCGAAACGGTCAGCGATTACACCTATTTTCTGTCCATGCTACTCATTAGCCTGTGATGACACAGGCCCGATACAAGAATGTAAGGGGCAGCAACCAATAATATGCACCGTTGACGGTTAGGATAGCATATAGCAAAATCTAAAGGTTAAAATCTCAAAAGGCCTGTTCTAATTAAGTTGTCCCCATATTTTAGGGCTAGACAAACCATATTGGGTCGCAGGCAATGACACAGTTTACTACGTTCTCGAGATTTTAGAAAGTAATTGAAGTACGTTCAAGCAATCTTAAAAAATGGTAAATAGAAGAGCTATCTATGATTCACTTCATTTAAAATTGGAAGAAGCCGGTTTCCAATTTGAAAGAGAGCAAAAGCCACATCATCAAAATAGAAAGGAGACAGAATTGGTTTTTGTTCATCCCCGGCTTACCAAAAAATTCAAAGACGAGGGGCATCCTGTTAAAGCAAATAAATTTTATATAAAAGCATTGTCAGATGAGCCTGATTGTGAAATAGGTTTGGTGACAGGTAAAACATCTATCCTCAATAATAACATAAATTTTATTCCTGCAAATTCTTTAGATTCACATAAAGAAGCACCTGCCTGGGTCAACAGAGAGTCGGATAAGACTTTGAATAACTTATTGAAATCCATAAAACATTACTTGGATTCTCCTAGCCAATCCCACGCTGAAAATAGGAACAACTCGAATACATTTCTCTGTTCTTGGAATCCGAATAATTGGGATTGGGTTGATCTAAAAGAGAATATTTATTATCACGAAAACGTCGGAACCTTCGAAGGAAGATGGAGTTGTGGAAACTCAAAGAGCATAAGAAAAGGGGATAGAATTTTTCTGATACGTCTGGGTGTAGAACCTAAAGGCATTATGGGTAGTGGTTATGCTAAGACGTCCTATTACGTGGCCCCTCATTGGAACGGTGAAGAAGGAAAAACTGCCAATTACATTGATGTTGAATTTGATACTTTAATAAACCCGGAAGAAAATCCTCTTTTAAATATAGAGTCGTTAGAAAGTATTGATCCTAATAATATTCAAACATGGCTTCCACAGCAAGGGGGTATTTCAGTTAATAAGGAATTAGTTAACTCTTTGGAATCCATATGGTTTGATTTTATCATAAAAAATAATTATGCAAAGACTAGCTTTCTCTTCAATGAAGAAGCAGGTAATAAAATAGACACTTTTCGGGAAGGTAAATCTATTGAAGTAACACAAACCCGTTATGAAAGAAATCCCGAAGCTCGTAGGAGATGTTTATCACATTACGGTTATTCCTGTGCAGTCTGTCATTTCAACTTTGAAAGATATTTTGGTGAGGTAGGAAAAGGGTTTATTCATGTTCATCATGTTAATCAAATATCATCAATTGGGAATGAATATAATGTTGATCCAATTAAGGATTTGATCCCTGTATGCCCTAATTGTCATGCAATGATTCACTCAAGAAAAACAGCTTTTACAATTCAGGAAATAAAAAAAATAAGAGATATTCCCATTAAAAAGAAATAATTGATCCTAGCCCCATTCCATGGCCTAAGTCTCTATTCCGTGGATTTCTATGACAAAACCAAAGAGAAATTAGCGGAATTTTCATATTTCTGTTTTCGTCTGACCACTGACAAGACTCGGTGGAGAAGTTTAGCCTTGACGGCGTTGAGAACCGACATCTTGCTCTTGCCGTCGGCAACTTTTCGCTGGTAGTAGGCCTTGAGCTGTACGTCGAGCTTGACGGCCGTCAGCGAGGCCATGTGCAGGGCGGTTTTCAGGTCCATGTTGGCCATCTTCGAGACGCGGGTTCTGCCCTTGACGCTGGTGCCCGAGGCATAGACGAAGGGAGCAACCCCGGCATAGCAAGCCAGTTTTCTAGCGTCGTCGAATAGCGTGAAGCCGTCGGTGTAGATCATGAGAGCCAGGGCGGTCTGCGTACCGATACCCACCACCGAGGTGGCCAACGCGAAGAGTTCTTTGAGGTTTTCATCGGCGTCGATCATGGCTTTTATCTGCTTGTCTATGGCGGCGATGTCAGCTTCCAGGGAGCGAATCGTGGATTTCATGGCCTTGCCCAGCATGGCCGCCGTGCGCGTGTCGCCCATCTGGCTGAACTCCTCGACGGGAACGGTGAGTTGGTTTTTGCTCTTGATTAGCCTATCGCGAAGGCTGGCCAGGTTTTTGACCGCCGTGAGCGTGGCGCTGGCGGGTTTCCACAGGCGGGCGTTTTCCTGGTTCTTGGCCGCGTAGACTGCGATTCGCAGTGCATCGGCCTTGTCGTTTTTACCGCGTTGCAGGCCGATGGACTTCTTGATTCGAACCGCCGACTCGAGCCAGAGGTTCACGCCGTGCTGCGCGGCGAAGGTCAGCAGGGGATGGGCGTAAAGGCCGGTGGCCTCGACGCAGACCAGGCACTCATCGAGTGAGAAGCCGGGGCCTTTGCCCAACTCGGAGAAGAGCTGTGCGATCTGCTCGACGGTGTTGCCCAGGTGGTGGTGGGTGGCCGACTGCGGCTGACCACCGACGATCAGCGCCGCGTCCAGCGTGAGCTTGGATATGTCGATCCCGATGACGAATTTGTACATGATGGAAAGGGGAATGGATTAGAGATTGAGCCGGTTTGCTGAGTTTCATTAAAACCTTGATAACGGTGCTTTCCACCAAATTTCTATTTGATGCTTGCTCAGAAAAATCAGGACAAGTCTATATCCACGGGTAAGCCTCGATGCTTCGTCTGTGTCCTTGTTCACTTATCCTGACAGGCTCTTTTGGTAATTTAAAAAGCTAGAAGGGGAATGGAATTACCCTCAGATATAATCAATGCCAATAAATCTGTGATCTTGGAATAATCGCAATACTCAAAGGTAAAGGTCTGTGTCCCCACTGACATTTCGACGTAGTAGTTCTGTTGGGACACGGACCCAGGTGATGGGTGTAGTAGTTTTCAGGATTGCAAAAGACCTAGACTTTTACCAATTTAACAATTAGGTATTCAAAATACACAACATCTAAAATTTAATATTGATAGATGAATTAATTTGTAAAGAATGCCACCTCTTTTTTATGAAAGAAAGAATTGAGTAGTTCTACATCATTCCTGATTTCCTCAACTTTGCTTACTGCGGCCTCTACCAAGTCTTTTAAATTCAGAAACGCCTGATTTTTCAGCTCCTTTTTCAATTGGTTCCATAGGAGTTCTACAGGGTTCAATTCTGGACTGTAGCCCGGTAAGGCAACCAAGTGTATCCTCCCTGGCTTCCTTTTCAAAAAGTCTTTAATGGCCTGGCTGCGATGAATCGTAGCTCCATCCCATACCACTATCAGATCCTTCTTGCGGTACCTGCGGCACAGATACTCTAGAAAACCAATTACCCCGTCGCTATCGAAGGCTTTGTGCTGCCCACTGAGGTATAAACGGCCATTGGGAGCCAAGCCAGCGATCAGACTTAGATGTTCCCTTCCCGCTTTCTCTTCGATGATCGGTGTCTGCCCTCGGGGTGCCCAAGTACGGCTCAGGAAAGGCAACAGATAACAGGCTGCTTCATCAATGTATAGGATAACCCTGTTCTCATCCTCAGCTTTTTTTTAGTCCTGGAAGTACCTCTTCCCGCCACTGATTTACTTTCTGAGTACTCTGCTGGCGGGCTTTCTTGGCTGGTTTTTGCAGGCTCCATCCCAGCTTTTTCAGGATACGGCCCACTTGGGTCGGGTCATAGCTTACACCGAACAACCTTTCAATCAACGCGTTCACTCGCTGTCGGGTCCATATCTCTCCGCTGAACCCATGGTGTTGTGCTCCCCGTTTGAGTTCCTCCACCAGCTTCTCCAATTGATCGCTAGTCATTCGAGGCGGGGCACCGGTGGCCTTCCGAGCCAAAAGCCCCTGCGCGCCTGAGTCTCGGTACTTCTTTAAAGTCTGGCTGACCCAGCCTTCGGTCAGCCCAAGCGCGGCCGAAATGTCCTTCTGACGCCAGCCAGCTTCTTTCATCTCTACGCAGCGCTTCCGGAAAGCTTCGTAGTCGCTAGGTTTGTATTTTGCTCTCATTCTTGCAAAGTACAAACTTAATATATTTATTCACTGATCAATAAAACATCAGAATAGTACAAATAGATACAAAAGTACGACAAAACTTTCGCATATTTACAAGTTAGCAGCCACCTTATATGGACACAACCCTAACGATAGAAAAGATCGAAAATTGCTTAGCAAAAAAGCCGTGGGACTTAGTCAATCAGGTTTTATATGACTTGTGCACAAACTACTTTAAGCATGACACAGCCGAAAAAATATTAGCGAAGACCTTACTCATTGGCAGAGCCTACGCCGCTGCCATAGAACGACGAAAAAACAAGAGCGGCATCAATGATAATTTTTATATTTACACAGTTGTTCCAATGTTCAAAAACTCACGGCTTGACACAATCTTAGCAGACTTAAAAAATAAACAGCTTTCGGCTGACACTTTGCCCGACATTATTAATACACATTTCTACTTGACAAAACGATTATTTGAAATTACAGAACTTGACAAACGTTCATTCAGCTCAAAGTATTTACATTTTCATCTTCCAGACCTGTTTTTTATTTATGATAGCCGTGCTGTAACAGCAATGAGGCAGTTTGTAAAAAGGCTTCCAAAACATTTTAAAGCATTAGCCGACAAAGAAGCAGTTGACAAGCAATACTCAAACTTTGTTTATAAGTGCTTTTATCTTCGGCAGAAAATCTTTGAACAGTATCAAATTCTTCTTACGCCACGGCAGCTTGACAATTTGCTCATTGAAACAGCTAACAACAAAATGACAGTGATTAAGGTGTGATAGAGAAAGGCGGCTGCTAACATGGGGTTTTGTGCAAGTGTGGCTGGACTTTGGCAGCATCGGCAGCAGTTCACTATTTAGCTTCGGTTCCGGGCTGGACGTTAGTAATTTGACTTTTGTTCTTATTTTCATCACCAGTTTTTCAATCGGCTTTTGTTACGGGCTTGACGTTCAATGAATGGCACACCTGCACAAAGCCCTGTTCCTTAGAGATGATTAATACCATTCGATGAAAAGGATTGAAATAGTAAAATCGGGAAAAGCTTTGACTCAGGATTGTTGGGCCCTGTTGCGTAATGATAATCAAGAATATAGTGTAATTACAACAATAGATTTGGTTGAGCCGAAAGAAACTGAAATGGATGACAAAATCTACCGAACCATACAATGGCTTCCATTTTCAAGTACAACTCATCTGGATAATAAAGTTTCGACTTCCAAGGTTGCCTATTTCAAAAATTCGAAACTGAATTTTGGCATGTATAAAGGTTATGAAGTAGGAATAGTTTATTCATTCGATGCCCCATACTTAGAATGGTGTATAGAGAATATTTCAAATTTCTATATAGCTGACCTTGACGTAATAGAAGAATTTGGAGTAATTAGATATAATGACAAATACGATATCGTCAGAGAGATTGGGGACGGAAGTCTGAACACATGGCTCAATTATTTTTCTACTATTCAGGACATCGCAAGGGAAATTGGATTTGCGTATACCAAATATAGATTCTCAGAGTCTGCACAATTGATAAACAATGAGAGAATGAGAAACCACCTTTAACAAGGGGTTTAAGATAGCGGGGTTCCGTGCTTCGCAGACACATTTGTGCAAGATGAAAGTTCAGTTCTCCGTATGAAGTTTAGTGCAAATAATCTCCGCTATCTAAAACCCCTGAAATGTTAGCGGTATTCCCCAGCCTATATCAATTAGCCCTTTTCCAAAGGTCCAATAAGCCATACCTTTCTGAACCAAGGCTGTGGATAGGGGTTCCTTCGAAAACTCCCTTGGAAACCGGGTCCAACAAGTGGGATCAGCAAAAAATGAAAGGATGCCTTTCTGAACCTGACTTTTTGACGTCCTATCGATCATACCTTTCGGATAGGCCGGAAGCGGCCCTCTTCCATCCCTTCAGTACAGTTTTGCATACTGAAAGCAGAAGTTCGGTTTCGGCCGCATCTAATAAAGACGAATCAAGTCGAATATGGGAGTTCCAGAAGCCAGGCAACAGGCTAGCACCGTAATAAGATGATACACCAGGAGGCACCCAAACGGCATAGACAACCCTGGCCGCCGAAGAACGGGCAACGCCTCTTGCCATTTACCAACAGCCCAGCAAGGGGGATCATGGAACAGATGCCGTCCTGGGGCAACTTAAAGAATATTCGATACGTAAGAAAGCCGTCGTGCCAATGGTCTGAAGAAGCAGCGAAGTGGACAGAAGGAAATCCATGCCTGCTTCTCGAATGCCACTGAAATAGTCCGGTTATGAATCTCGTCTGTCTAGAAATATCTCTTCGCAGTAGCTCCCTTTTTCTTGGTGCCCATGGGGCACCATATCGTACTTGTTGGCCACATATTTTTATTCGCCGGGCTGAACCTAAACGAAGGGATGCCCTGATCCGCGTTTATGCTCTTCCAACCGGTTACCGTGCCCAACGCTTCCCAGTGACCAGAGCCGTGTAGAGGTTAAAGAACCACCAGGGTGATGATGCCAAGTACAGCAACTGCCCCCGCTCCCGCCTTGTGAAGGATTGCTTCGAGCCTACCATTGGAATCGAATTAGGATATGATTTTCCTAATTAAGTAACCTGTTAGATCGCATGTATTACCGTGTGGTAGTAAAGCCAGCCAGACAGTGTTTTGGAAGCGCTTTTTCTAATATTTTAATATAAAATTCTGCAAATTTCAGTTTTTGATGCGTGAATTGCCATAACGAACAAACTGAAAAAAAGTTTCAAATTTATTTTGGTTTATTAATAATAGGCTTACATTTACAGCGGAGTGATATAGAGATGTTGATTTAAATTCATAATTTGTATCCACTTTTTGTCAAAGTAGCACCATTCATACCTAAACCGTTTCACACCCACACCCCTTCTTCATGCGCTACCTCTACCTGGTCGTACTGGCCCTTACTTCGGCACCCTTTTCCCCCACTCTGGCCCAGAAGGCCGAGCCGGCGGGTGCTCCCGAAAACATCGAGATCCTCCTCAACACGGATGGCGAGCTCACGCTGAATGGGGTGCCGGCCACCTCCAAAGCCACCACCAACAAGGCCCAGAACCCGGCCAACGACAGGCTGGTCAGACAATCCAGCAGTGGAAGGGAAACCAAGGTGTTCACCACCAAGACCGAGGCCAGGGCCAGCAAGCGGCACGAAAAACTGGGCATCGACATTCCGGACCGCTCGCTGGTGAGCCTGCGCACCCAAAAGGGCGACGTGACGATCAGCGGGGTGAACGCCTACCTCTCGGGCCACATGCAGAGCGGTGCGTTGGCGCTCAACGACCTCAAGGGTGAGGTCGAGCTGGTCAGCGAGCAGGGGACATCACCGCCACGGGCGTAGAGGCCCGGGGGATGCTCATCGCCCGCCAGGGCAGCATCCGGCTGACGGATGTCACGGGCCTGATCGCCACCCATGCCCCCAGGGGAAGATTTCATTACTTATTGGAGCAAACTATTACAAGAAAAGTCCTAAGCCGCTGGATATCGAATTGCCGGCGGGGGAGATTGAAATAACCTCCGCGCCCTACGGGGCAAGGTTCAGCTGGGCAAGGGCTCGCTTTCGGTCACCGACATCGGCCAGCCGCTCACCATCCGGGCCGAGACGGCCTCGATCGCCATCCGTGGGTTGGCCGCCCCACTCTCCCTGCGCAACCGGGGGAACGTAGCCGTGCAACTGGCCAGGTTCGCCGACAGGAAGGACGAGAGCCAGACGGTGGACATCGAAACGAGCAACGGCGATGTGACACTCGAACTGGCCAAGAACTTCGCGGGCAGCCTGGAGATATGGATCACGGAGACCAACCCGGCGGGTGGGGAAGCCCCCATCCTGAGCAAGGTAGCCCTGGGCAAGGCCACGGTGGGGGACAACGGCTGGGGCGACGGAACGGTCAACATCCGCGAGACCACCAACAGCGTGGTGATTGGCAAAGGCGGACCGAAAGTGTCCGTACACGTGACCAACGGGAAGGTAATTATCAACAACTGAAATACAGAATGAAGAAACTATCCATTGTTTTGATGCTGGCGGCGGCGTGCCTGCTGCTACCACCAACAGCAGTCGCCCAGTACGTGGACTGGACCGGCACGGTGAGCACCGAGTGGAATGAACCTGACAACTGGAGTACCCACGCCGTGCCGGTGGATACGAGTTTTGTCCGGATAATACAGGCAGCCAGTGACGGCCGTTACCCCGTGCTGAGCAGTTCAGTTAAAGTGCGCTATTTTAGATTACAGACTTACCAGATAACGATCGGAAGCCACACCCTTGAGGCCGACGAGATGGACACCCTCTGGGGCACGATTGTCTCAGACAACGGGAAGCTCAAGGTGACGGGGATCAACCCGCTTTACGGCACGTACATCCAGGGGCCAATAAACATCGACCTGGAATACGGGAGGCTGTTCGGGATCACCTATGGCGGGGATGTGGTTATGCATGTCACATCCAAGGCTAATCAATACAACTGGTGGCCGAGGAATTCGGGGGTGTACATTTCATACAATGCAAACGACACCTTCAAGGGGAATGTCAAGTTCATTGTGGACGGAGTGGGTGACCTGAACATCGGCACCTTCGCCTCCACCACCCTTTTCGAAAAGAAGGTCGATTTCATCCTGAGCAATCCCGGCCCAAACCAGACCAGGGTTTACTTTTCACAGCGGGGGGGCACTTCGATTTTCAAGGACAGTGTCAACGTCTTCCTTACCCCAGGACCGAGTTTTATCCCAAGTCTTTCGTGAATTTCGAGGGACCGGTCTCTCTGAACAATCAGGGGGGGAGATTTGAAGTCGCTGCGTGGGGTGATTTCACAAACAATCCTTCTGGAGACGCGAAATCAAGCCTGATACGCTTCAGCAAAGACATCAACGTCGACCAGTCAGAAGGCAGTGTTGCTTTTGGCAGCAACTATACCTCCGAATATCAGGGATTTCTATCCGCGTCTTCCAGCGGCTCCCTGATCGACACCCTTTCCACGGTCAGACTCAGTGGCGCGGGGCTGTCAAAGGGGAGCATAAGCTTCATCAACAGCATCATCAACACCCCCATACGGAATTGGCCGCCGCCACCCACCCGGCCACAGCCGTGGAGGGAACGCGCATAAGCCTGGCCAATTGCACCGTCAACGGGAGCCTCCATATCAAAGCGGATAACGTCGCTTCCGCCGCCACTGTCTACAACGGCAGGGTCATCCTCAACCGTGACGGTTATGCCGCCGGGTCTGACAGCGCGGGCGGAAACACCTTCCACAAGCCGGTCGAGCTGATCAACTCTGCGGGCTACGACTGGGGGTTCGGCACCAAGTTTCGTGACACTTACAAGGACAGCGTCCGCATCGTGATGAATGGCAACGGGCAGTGGCTGACACCCGGCAGCCTACGGGGCGGCTACTTCAAAATCGGGTTACTGAACGGCAGTACCTTCGAAGGGCCGGTCCGTCTGGAGGCCGGCCCGGACTCCAACCAAATCCACATCGGCAGCTACGGGCCAACCGAACTCCTGGATGCCGTGGACATTTCCGGCTTCGAAAGCGGGGACCTGGTATTCTCCCACAGCAGGTTCCATGACACCTGGCCGAGCCGGACGCTGGTTTCGGCCCACCCAGGATGCGGCTACTTCTGAAGGACAACTGCCTCTTCGAGGGACCCGTGACGATCAGGGTCCCCCGGTTCGGCTCCAACTACACTACGTTCATGAAACCCGCGGTGATCTGGAAGACAGGGAACGGGGACGACGGCAGCATCGGCGGCAACACCTTCCGCCAGCAGGTACAGTTCAAGAATACGGCCAGTTCGGGAAAAGTGCACCTGCTCTCGGGTGAGGACAAACTTATCGACCGGGTTCCCCAATGAGAAAACTTTACTACCTCGCCTTCTTACTGCTGCTGTCCGCACTGTCCGCCCGCGCCCAACAGGCCAACACCTGGACGGGAAGCGTCAGCAGCGACTGGTACAACTCCCGGAACTGGTCGCTGGGCAAGACGCCCAGCGCCTGCCAGCGGGTCCTCATCCCGGTGCTGTCGGGCAGGCCCTACCCCTCCCTGACGCGCGACGTGTACGCCGAGGACGTGACCCTGGAGGAAGGGGCCACGCTGACGACCAACGACTACGACGTCTACGTCGGCCTGCCGTCGTTCACCGTCCAGATCGACGACGTGGCGGCCGCCTGCGACCAGGCCGCCGCCCTGCCTCTGTCCGCCACGGTGACCGGGAACGACAGCACGAAGTATTCCTACAACTGGACGCTGCCCGACGGCTACCCGGACAGTTCAGCGGAAACCGCTCCGGTAGGCTTGGCGGACACGCTTATCGTGGACACCCCCCAAACGGGTGTCAGGCGCGACTCGGCCAGCCGGGCCGTCCTTTTCAAGCCAGCCTCCCCCGGCATTGCCGGGTTCTCCGTCGAACCGGGGGCCGATTACACGGCCTTCCTCACCGATGTGCCCGTACGGCAAAGCGTGCTGACGGCCAGCACGCCGGGGCGCTACATCCTCAACGTCACCGATCTGAAGACCGGCTGCGTGGTCAGCGACACGGCCTATGTGCAGCGGGCGGGCGCGCCCGCCCTGTCCGTCTCGGGTCTGGATACGCTTGACTGCGTGAGGACCTCCGTCACGCTGGAGGCCTTCGGCTCCCCGCAGGACATTACGTACAGCTGGACGGGGCCGGGGGTGGTGGCACCCGCCACATCCTACCAGCTGGCCGCCGACCAGCCCGGCACCTACACCGTCACGGCACCGATCCGCCAACGGCTGCGCCACCACTAGGTCGGTGACGGTCGTCCGGAACCTCACCCCCCGACCGCCACGCTGGCTGGCGGCATGCTGAGCTGCGACCCGCTGAACCCGCTGGTCCTCCAGCCGGCGGGCCTGTCGCCGGCCAACGCCGCCTTCTCGTGGAGTGGGGGCAGCCTGAATCCCGAATCGCCGCCAACCACGGGCAGCCTGGCCGTGTCCCAGCCCGGCACCTACCAGCTGAAGCTCACCAACCCGCCTCCCGGTGCACGCTGACGCTCTCGGCTGGCGTGGTGGCCCATCCCTACTGCGCCCCGGCGCAGCTTTGCGCCGATACGCCGCCCGGACAGGCCTGGAACCAGATCACCTACGAGCGCTGGAACGGGATAGGCGGGGGAAAGTATCGGACCTGACGGCAGTGCCAAGTACCAGCAGGCGGCGGACGTGACCGCCGTCCTGACTTCCTTCGAAGCCCCTTCCGGGGTGGCCGACAACTACGGCGCGCGCATCAGCGGCTACGTGGTGCCGCCCGTTGGCGGGAGCTATACCTTCTGGGTCACGGCGGACGACGCCGCCATACTCTGGCTGAGCACGGACGAGTCACCGTCCCACAAGGATACAATTGCCTATAAGTCTACCTACACCAATTCTCGGAACTATACTGCGAGTGCCACCCAAAAGTCGGCACCCATCACCCTGGAGTGCGGCAAGCGGTATTACATCGAGGCCCTGGTCAAGGACAGCATTGCGGGCGATCACCTGTCGGTGAGCTGGCAGATTCCCGGCCGGCTCTGGGACCGGCTGCCCATCGCCGGGCAGTACCTGGCCCCGGCCCCCACCTGCGCCTTCGCCATCCGGGCGGGCGACGCGCCCGGCGTGCTGGCCGATACCGGAAGGGTATACCAGAACGCGCCGTTGAGGCTGGCCGTGGAGAAGCCCGCGGGCTGGACCGACACCTTCACCTGGACGGCCGCCCGCAACCACTTCGTGAGCGGCCCCACGGCCACCGACAGCACCGCCACCCGCAGCTCCACCGATTCGGTCTACGTGCGGCCCACCAGCCCGGGCGTCTACACCTATAAGGTCACCAGCACCACGCGCGCCACCTGTTTCCGCGAGTTCAGGCTCACCGTCGAGGATGCGGCCTGCGAATGCACCGACTGCGACCTGCCCCAGTGGCAGTCGGAGAAGGTGGTGGCCGACGCCGACATTGACCTTAGCTCTTATCCTTTTGCGGCGGTGGTCGAGAACACCTACCTGGCCCCGACGGCGACGCTGACCGGCACCACCGAGATCAGCCAGACGGTCACTACCTCAACGGCTTCGGACGGCCGCGGCAGGTGGTGCAGACGGGCGTCAGCCCCACGGGGCAGGACGCCGTGCAGCCCGTGGCCTACGACGGGCTGGGCCGCGCCACGAAGAGCTACCTGCCCTACGTGGGCGGCACGGGCGGGGCATTCCAGGCCAACGCTGAGGGGCACAGGGCAGCTTCTACGCCGCTTTGAAGGGGACGGTAACGCCTATTCGATTTCAGTGCTTGAGCAGTCGCCTTTGCAGCGGCTGGAGCAGCAGGGTTCGGTAGGGGGGGCCTGGCAGCCTGTGGCCGGCAATCAGAACAAGATCGGCTCCGACAAGGCCACCTACCGCCACAACACTTCCGCCGACGACGTGGTGGAGATCACCTGGACTACGCCCAGGTCAATGGCAGGTGGGCCCTATGCCGCCAGCCGCCTGTTCGTAACTGAATATAAGGACGCCCAGAATAACCGCGCCGAGGAGTTCCGCGACATCTACGGACGCACCGTCTGCACCCGTGTCCATAACGGCACCCAGACGCTGACGACCTACCACGCCCACGACGACTTCGACCGTCCCCGGCTGATGTTCCCGCCCAACGCCTCGGTGGCCCTCGAAGGCTGGCCCCCGGCACCTACGACTTCAAGGCCGTCACCACGGTCCAAAGACCAGGTGTTCTGTACGAGTACGACGCGCGGGGCCGGGCCGTGGAGACCAAGACGCCCGACGCCGAGGTGGAGGAGACCGTCTACAACCCCACGACCAGCAGGTGCTCTACCGCAACGGCCTACACCGCGCCGCCGGGCAGTGGACCTACACCAATACGACGAGCTGGGCCGCGTCCACAGCCGGGGCGTGCTGGCCAGCACCGCCGACCGCGCCACGCAGCAGGCCGCCGTCGAGGCCGTCTTCACCGGCACATTGGCTACGGCGATGCGGCCTTCCCCACGGTGGCACCACCGAACTGACCCGCAACTACTACGGACTACACCTTCACGGCCCACACCGGCCCGACCCAGCCCGCCGAATTCAGCGTGGACGCCATCGGGTGACGGGTGCGGTGACCGTGCGCGGTAAGCTGACGGGTACCAAGGAGCAAATCCTTAAGGCCCCGGACGCGGTGGCCCCGCCGCCAGCGAGCTGGTCTCGGTCTTC